>JAZRNQ010000142.1:0-3397 GCA_045648285.1 Bacteroidales bacterium
ACCGCTTCCTTCATCTGTTCATCAGATAAAACGGGAGTTAAAATGAAAACGGTTTCGTACTGATTCATAATTTATTTTATTGATTATTAAACAATTAAGTTAAATTTTAACGTTCTATTTTTCGTTGTGCAAAAATAATAAATTTTCTTATAAAAAGAAATAAATTTTTAAAAAATATATAATATTTGTTTATTTATTGTTAATCAATTCATTACAGATAAATTCTGCTGCATTTCCATCACCAAATATTTCTGGATATTTTATAATCTTATTGCCTTTGAAATGATAATATCCATTGACGATATTTTCTTCATTAGCATCGGCAATTATTGCGGCTCCAACTTCAACGATTTCTTTCCATTCTGTTTCGCTTCTCATTATGATGCATGGCTTCTTGAAGAAATATGCTTCTTTCTGAACGCCGCCAGAGTCGGTGATGACGATGCTTGCATTTTTCTCTAATTCTATCATTTCTAAAAAAGAAGCTGGAGGAGTGATATGTATTCTCTCATTATTAATAAGTTCGTTGTAAATATCTGAACTTAAATTAACATCTAACAACTTCTTTGTCCTCGGATGTAATGGAATTATAATTTCTTCTTCTTTTGATAATCTTAACAAAGCTCTAACAATCGCACATAATCTCTCAGGCTCATCTGTATTGTTGTTTCGATGTATTGTACAAAGAATATATTGACTGTTGGCTATTGGCTGTTGGCTGTTGGCTGTTGAACCAAAATATAGACTATTATCGTACATTACGTCGCCGCAATGGTAGATGCCTGGATTGTCGATGGTAAAAGGTTTTTTATTGTCTTGATTGAATCCTTCGTTGATTAGGTTTTTGTAGCCAGTCGATGTTGGTGAGAAGAGCATCGTGGAACAATGGTCGCAGCATATTCTGTTGATTTCTTCTGGCATTGCCTTGTTGAAAGAACGCAATCCTGCTTCTATATGAACTATAGGAATATGAATTTTTGAAGCTGCTATTGCGCCTGCCAATGTGGAGTTGGTATCTCCATAAACAACGAGGTAATCTGGATTTTCTTTGAGAAGTATTTCTTCAATTCCTTCAATCATCTTGGCTGTTTGTTCACCATGTTTGCCAGAGCCTACACCTAAATTATAGTTAGGTGCTGGTATGCCGAGTTCGTCGAAAAATACTTGTGACATATTCTCGTCGTAATGTTGTCCAGTGTGAACGATGATTTCTTCTATCTCGTGAGAGAATTTGTTTTTTATAGCGCGACTCAAAGCTGCGGCTTTGATAATCTGCGGTCTTGCTCCTATAATGGTGACAATCTTTATCATATTTCTTACAATAATCCTTCATCTGCAAAACTAAAATAATTATCGTTACCAATAATGATATGATCTAAAATTTTAATCTCAAGGAATTTTCCTGCGTTGATTAGGTTGTTTGTGATTTGCTTGTCGGCATTGCTTGGCGTTACATTACCTGATGGGTGGTTGTGGCAAAGCATGACACTAGCTGCATTATTCTCTAACGCGCATTTGAAAATTTTTTTGGGATCGGCTGTCGTGCCTGTCATTCCTCCGACTCCAATCTTATCCAATCGAATTACTTTGTTAGCATTGTTGAGAAGCATAATCCAAAATTGTTCATGGTCGAGGTCGGAGAGGTGTGCGTAGAAACATTCGTATGCAATCTGGCTGTTTTTAATTGATGGTTTTTCTAATGCTTCGCTGAATCGGCGTCGACGACCGAGTTCCAAAGCGGCGGCAATTGAAATGGCTTTAGCTTCACCGATACCTTTGTATTTTATCAATTCATTGATGCTTAGTTTTGAAAGCTCAATGAGGTTGTCGTTCATATCGCTGAGAATACGTCTTGACAAATCAACAGCAGATTCTTTACTGTTGCCGCTACCTATTAATATAGCTATGAGTTCGGCATTGCTTAATGCTTCTTTTCCTTTGGCGAGCATCTTTTCGCGAGGACGGTCTTCTTCCGCCCATGATTTTATGGTTTTCATGTTTTGGTTCATACGGCGATGCCGAACGTTGTATATGTTAAAGCCTTTCAGGCTTGAATTTAACTTTCAGTTTTCAGTTTTCAGTTTTCAACTTTCATTTTTTCTCTTAGGGAACCATCCTTTTTTTACTCTTTCTCTTTGTTCGAAGAGTTCGTGTATCGACCAGAATGATGATGCACCCCAGACGGCTAATAATATTGACCACGTAAGTTCTTTGACCATGATGGAGGCGATAGTGCTTATTATTCCCATTAGTGCGAAGACCCACCAGCATTTGACTCCAAAATAATATTCGCCTTTTATGACAAATGGGTGGAAGATTCCTATTATTAAAAATGTTGCTATTCCTATGAATATTCCGTTGAGGTTGTATGTTGCTAAGAATTCTATCATTTTTATGTTTAAGGTTTAATGCTTAAGGTTTAAAGTTTCATTTCCCTTGAAATATTAAACCTTAGAATATGTTAAAAAATATTAACAAAAAAACCGACTCGAGAGCCGGTTTTTATTGTTGTGTAATTTTCTTATGCTAATTTTGCTGTGTGATGTGCAAGTTTTGACTTTAAGTTAGCAGCTTTATTTCTGTGGATGATACCGCGTTTAGCTGTTTTGTCAATAATTTTGTACATTTCTGAAAGTTTTGCTTCAGCTTCAGCTTTTTCTGTTAAAGCTCTGAATCCTCTAACAGCAGCGCGCATTGCTCTAGCATAGAAGCGATTGCGTAAACGTCTTTTTTCTGTTTGACGGATTCTTTTGATTGATGATTTGTGATTTGCCATATCTATATTTATTTTTTTATAAATTCTATACCATATTCGGGGTGCAAAAATAGTTATTTTATCGTTACGAATTACATTTTTTAACGAAAAAATTATCTTTTTTTTAAAATATTTTTTTTACACCTTATCTTGTTGAATTACACGTGTTTCAGAATTGTCTCCTTTGTTGATGATGCTGTCGATTGTTACATTAACGAAGGTGTTTTTTTCTAAATTCTTTCCTTTGAGTTGCATCGGAATATAATTTTCACCATATCCTAATGCTATTCCGTCAGAATTAATACGTTCGATAAGCATTTTCTGTTCTTTGCCTATCATTTGTCCGAAATACCTTTTCTTGTTTTCTGCAGAAATTTGTCTGATGACAGCACTGCGTTCTGTCTTGATTTTTTCTGGAACCTGATTTGGCATTGTGGCAGCCTTGGTGCCATTTCTGATTGAATATTTAAATGTATGTATGTGACTGAATCCTATGGCTCGACACATATCTGCGCTTTCTAAAAAGTCTTCTTCCGTCTCGCCTGGAAATCCTACAATCAAGTCTGTTGTGATATTGAAATCAGGAATCACAGTCTTGATTCTGTCGCACATCTTTCTGAATTCTGCCGCGGTATAATGACG
>JAZRNQ010000143.1:0-3610 GCA_045648285.1 Bacteroidales bacterium
CTTTCCGAAATAGTCTCTCTGCATCTTTCATATATAATTCCTGAAAGATATGTAAAATCAGTAGGAGTCTTTATCTTACGAGGAATAGAGTTCTCCACCAATTGCCTCAATCTGATAATATTATTATTACTTTTCATACACCGCCTTTCGTTTTTGCAAAAATAAGCAGTTTTCCACATAATATTTGGTTCTAATTGGTTCTATTTAGTTCCGACTTTAGCAACATGCGGACTTTTAATCGACTTATTTCCTATCTTTGTAAAAAAATTACTATGAACAGCAACGATATTTCAAGTTCGGGCTTTGTGTTTCAAGATTGTCATTCTGAAGTAAAGTCTTCATTTCTCAATATTAAAGAAATTGAAACTAAAGGATATAGCAGTCTGCATACGGCTACATACCTTGGAAAGAAAGTCATCTTGAAAAGTCTTAAATCTGAATTCAAGAATGAGAGATTCTATCAAGACTTACTCAAGAAAGAATTTGAAATATCACATTCATTAGACCATCCTAATATCGACAAGACCATTGACTTTCAAAATATTCCTAATCTCGGTGATTGCATCGTGATGGAATATATCGAGGGACTGACTCTGACAAAGTTTATTGAAGGTCGCAAAGTCACAGAGTCGCAGAGTCGCAAGGCAAAAAATGTTTATGATAAGATTTTCAACGAATTGCTTGATGCGATGGAGTATTTTCATTCAAAACAAATCATTCATCGTGACTTAAAGCCGAGTAACATTCTTATCACAAACAACGGCAATAACTTAAAAATCATCGACTTCGGTCTTTCCGACACCGACGATTACGTCATTCTTAAACAAGCTGCAGGCACTAGGAAATACGCCGCGCCGGAACAAATGATTCCAAACAACATAATAGATTGCCGCGCCGACATTTATTCTTTGGGAATCATTTTGAGAAACAACTTCCCGAAGTCATATCAGAAAATCGCTGACAAATGCGCTCAGCATGATAAAGAGAAGCGTTTTTCTTCCGTTGGCGAAATAAGGAATTACATCAAGAAAAAGAAAATCACAAAGACAAGCATAGTCATTTCAACAATTCTGATTCTTCTCTTCGCCTTGTCATTCGCAATCACGAAACATTATATCTCAGGCAAGACATATAATACAAATGAGAAAGAAATTTTAGCAGAAGCCACACAATATATTGACGCACAAATTGCAGCAATAAAAATCAAGATTGAAGAAGGACCTGTTTCAGATGTTGACGAATTCAACGCAATTTCCGAGACATATCAAAATCTCATCAGCACAGATTATATGAAATGGGCAGAACAGATTCCGTCGGACACGCCTTTCTACAACGATTTCATAACATATTGGAACACATATCTCAGCGAGAAAATCAAAGATATTTTAACGCCATATACAGACTGGTACAGGGAATCATTTATTTTGACTTTGAACCCTGAACCCTGAACTCTGAACTCTGAACCCTGAACTTGTCGGTCGCTGAACTTGTCGAAGTGCCGATGTCTTTGCATTCGACAGGCTCATGCATCAAAATATTAACTTTCAATTTTCAGTTTTCAACAGCATCTACAAAACCACTTCCATGCAGACCTTCTGCACCTTCATTCCCATATTTTCATAAAACGCCTTGGCTTCGGGATTCTTATCCCACACATTTAAAGTCACGTTGAAACAAGCTTCATCTTTAGCATATTGAATCACGAAGTCATATAACTTCCGTCCAACCCCATGACGACGATATTGCTCATCGACACAGATGTCGTCAATATACAGACTTTTATCAGGATGAAGATTATGACACTTACTCAAATCCTGCAAGACACAGAAGGCATAACCTTTGATATCATCGTCTTCTTCACATACAAAAACAGGAGTGGATTCATCATTGATTATCAGCATCAAATCTGTTTCATTATATTTCCTTCGACCTTTTATGAAAAAATCCGGACGACCTTCAGCATGAACGTCATTAACTTGTGACAACAAGTCCAAGATTCTAGGAATATCATTTTCTTTTGCCTTACGAATCATCTAATTAAAATAATAATTTCAAATTTATAAATCACCAAAGGTTTGACACAATCAGACACGTCTCTATATGGATAATATCTGTTAACCGTTGACTGTTGTCATTTGTCTCACAACAAGATGCCACATCTTATGTCCAAGAAAATCTTTGACATCAGCGCGTTCAAAACCGACGGATTGATAAAGACGTTCTGCATCAGGGTTTTCAAAATCGACCAAGAGTCCGAGGTTTTTATTATATTCATTAAAAGCTCTGTCTTTCACAGCGAGAATCAGTTGTGCACCGATTCCACGACCACGATATTCTGGCAATACAGCAAGACTATCGAGATAAAACTCAGAAGCATCCGTCTCATCCGCTATTTGCATTTCTCTTCCAGTATGTTTTGAAATAACTTCAAGAGTTGCTTTTCTTAGAGGATGTAGCTCTGCTCCATCGTATGCCACCACTGCACCGACGGCACTGCCATCGACTTCTGCCACGAAAGCATTGCGATAACTATATTGCGAGTCTTCCAAAAGAGCGATTTCCTCAAAGACATTCATGTAGTTTTCGCCGCCATACAATATTGCGGATTCCTCACCTATTGCCATCGCCACCACTTTTGCGATGAGAGGCGCATCGTCTTTAGTAGACTTCCTTATTTTTAATTCATAATTCATAATGCATAATTCATAATTGAGTGTCAATCTATTACTTCGACATAAAAGCTCACAGGACGAAAACCATCGTTGCAAGAAAGCATAGCAGAGTGAGGATTTTTCATCCAGCCGTCGAAGAAGTTACCGCCACCTTCAGAAAGTTCCTTCACAAAAGGTAAAAGTGTCTCCCAAGCACTATCACATAATCCTTCAGGCTTTTTAAGATTTTCAACGATAAAAGTCTGACCGAGACGCAAGTCACAAGCATGCTCAATAGGGTTTTCGTACAATGCCATGAGGTCGTCATAACGAGCCATCCGCATCACTGTTATTTTTATTTTTTTCATAATGAGAATTTATATTTTCTGAACATACTTACATTTAGGATAATTACCACATCCCAAGAATCTTCCGTACGGTCCACGACGTTCTATTAAAACGCCATTACATTTTGGACAAATACCAGATTCTATCTTTTTCTTCTTAGCTTCAATATCTTTCTTGATATCAGCCACATGCTTCGCTCTCATATTTCTATCAACACGAGGCAAGTTTGACAATTTCATTCATTTAATGATGATTATAAGTCTTCCAATGCAGCAGCATCAAAAATCTCTGAGTTTATTTTGTCAGTGTTTCTGTTTTTTTATTTCCCTACAAAACTACAAAAATGAACAAAAAACAACAAATATAAAATTCATATTTTTCTCTAAAATCTCATTGCTATTCATTAAAAAACTATTTCTATTTTTGCGTCAATTGTAAAGTTATGATAAAAAACATTTTGATAGTCGGAACTGGAGGCGCATTAGGTAGCATCGCTCGCTACTTAATCACCTGTCTTTTCACACACTTAGCCATTTGCAGCGAACTCGCCACATTATCAGTCAACGTTATCGGCTCATTTATCATCGGTCTCCTGATTCCTTCAGCACAAG
>JAZRNQ010000144.1:0-13788 GCA_045648285.1 Bacteroidales bacterium
GGGAAAAAATCTGTCTGCTCAATGGGATAATAGTAAACCCCAGAAGTCACGTTTATGGCTGCCACGATACGCAAACGTCCACTGGCGTTAAAGCACCTTTGCAGGTTGAGGCCTGTTTTTGTACCCATGAGTCAACCGGAAATTATGGTAAAAATTGTTAGGTTTACATCATGCGACGAACAGACAGATATATCTTCAAAGAACTTTAAGAACTTATATTTTCACTTAATAAAGAACTTAAATCATCGAGTTTTTGTTCCAAATACTGATCTTTATATGCTGCGTCAGATTCATATTTAACGTTAAGTGTCGCGAGCTGCAGACATAACATGGACAACAAATCCTGATAGTCCCTATAATCATATGTCTGCTTGTACGACTTTATCCTATCGTTCAGCATCTCCGCTGCTTTTATCACTTTCGCTTCATCAGCTTTGTTAACAGTCAGACGATAGTTACGTCCCGCAATAGCTACTTCAATCTTTATTTCATCTATTCCGCTCATCCTCGTCGTCTGATTTATATATTATTACTGCTCCGCATTAAGCATCGCAACACAATTGTCGATTTCCTTAACAAGTGCCTTTATTAGTTGTCTACTTTCTCCTACCTCTTTTTCGTTTCCGAGAGTGTTAACAATAACTAATTTATTTATTTTTTCCTTCAATTCTGTATTCTCCGTCTCAAGAATCTCAAGCTCCAATTGAAGATCCTCATTACGTTGAATAAGTTTACTATTTTCTGCTTCAAGCTGATTCTTTAGCGCAATGAGCTTTCTTATCTTTGTTTCTATTTCCGAAAGGGTTACACTTAAATCAGCCATTTCTATAGTATTCTTCAGAATTTGCTACAAAGATAATAAAAAAAAACATCTTAATAATTTTTTTTTGGTGTTTTTTTTAAGTCAACTGACAACAGTCTTTATCCTAATTTTCAACAATTTTCAGTTTTCAATTTTCAATTTTCAGTTTTCAATTTTCAATTTTCAATTTTCAGTTTTCAATTTTCAATTTTCAGTTTTCAATTTTCAATTTTCAATTTATAAACCACCGCTGTCCTGCTTACATTATATATCTTCATAAACACTTGTTCGTCTCGAACTTCTGATGGGAACACCACTTCCTTATTTATATTTTCAAAACCACCGAACTCTTTATCGTCACTGCAGAAGACGATTTCGTAGTCGCCTGTGTTCTTCACGTTTATCTCGTAATCTGGTATCGATTCACATCCCCAGTTGAAGACAAATATCAAATTATTTCTCTCAAACACTATCGTTTTATGTTCTTCATCGGCATTCATCAGCCATGCAGGTTCCGAATTCATGACATCGTTTTCCTTAATGAATCTTAACATTTCCTTGTCGAATTCATTAAGCCAACTGAACTTCAAGTTCTCATCATCGACCAACGACCACTGACGACGCGCGTGTTTGTAGCTCCATCCATTTTCCAAACGAGGGAAATCAATCCACTCTGGATGTCCGAACTCATTACCCATGAAATTAAGCCATGCATTACCACCTAGACTTATGGTAAAAAGACGTATCATCTTATGCAAGGCAACGCCTCTGTCCACAGTGATACTAGGCGTAAACTTCGACATGGAGGTGTACATTTCTTTATCCATCAGCCTGAACGCAATGGTCTTGTCTCCCACCAGCGCCTGGTCGTGAGACTCGGCATACGCTATCGTCTTGACATCATAAAGCCTATTTGTCATGGTGTAGAAGAACTCGTGCATATTCCAGTCTTCCTCTTTCTGGTCTTTCAATATCTTAATCCAGAAGTCAGGCAATCCCATACCAAGACGATAGTCGAAGCCTATACCTCCGTCTTCAACAGCAGCGCATATTCCTGGCATGCCGCTGACATCTTCCGCGATGCTTATATAATCTTTATTCAACTGATGTATCAAGGTGTTCGCTAGCTGAAGATATGTCACAGCTTCATCATTGACGTTATCACCGAAGTAATCCGACTGATTAGCAAACTCCACTCCTATCCCGTGGTTCTTATATAACATAGAGGTCACGCCATCGAACCTGAATCCATCGAAATGATATTCTTCTAGCCAATATCTTACATTGGAAAGCAAAAATCGCAAGGTCTCAATCTTTCCGTAATTGAATAATTTAGAATCCCACTGCGGATGATGTCCTTCTTTTCCTCCTAGCAGATATTGTGTCTCCGTTCCGTCAAAAAGATTCAACCCTTCGCGAGTGTTCTTCACAGTATGAGAATGTACCAAGTCCATGATGACTGCAATTCCCATTTCATGTGCAGTGTCTATCAAATCTTTCAGCTCTTCTGGCGTACCGAAACGAGAACTTGCTGCGAAGAAATTAGACACGTGATAACCAAACGAGCCGTAATATGGATGCTCAGCCACTGCCATCAGCTGTATCGCATTATATCCCAAGTCCTTTATCCTTGGCAAGACGTTTTCCTTGAATTCTTTATACGTACCAACGTCTTCTTTCTCCTGCGACATTCCAACGTGTGATTCATAGATGAATAATGGCTGTTGGCTGTTGGCTATTGGCTGTTGGCTGTTGGCTGTTGGCCAGAATTGTCCAGCGAAGTCTTTGTTGTCTTCATTTTGAATGACTCTGTTGATATAAACAGGTATGCGTTCTTGTTCTCCGATGCTGGATTGAACCAAGACTTTCAGCAGACTTCCTTTCGTTAATTTATTTTTATATTGTGAGTCGGGGAGGAAGATGCTCCACACTCCGTCTTCTTCTCTTTCAAGAGGATTGGCATATCTGTCCCAATTATTGAAGTCGCCGAACAAAGAGAGATAATGCGCTGCAGGAGCCCATTCTCTGTACCACCATCCTTTTCTGAAACCGTCGTAGGTAAATCCGAAGAACTCATGAGCCGAAGCGAATGACTTCAGACTTCCATAGTGACTTTCAATATATTTCAACAGAGATTCATATCTGTCATAACGAGCCTGCACTTCCTCTGCTACAGGTTCCAGCCATGAATCTTTTTCTACAATCTTCATCATAATTTCAAAATTTTAATTCCACAAGGTTCGAGTGTCATCGCAATACCACGAGTGCTGACTTCTTCTATATTATATTCTATCTTCTCGCCTGTAAAAGCATCAACGGCTAAGTTTCTGAGTTTCTGAGTTTCTGAGTTTCTGAGATTTTGCAATCCAATATATTCTAGAGCATCTTCAGCGATTTTCACTTCACAGTAGCGACTTTCATTCTGATTAAAATTGATAACAACTAAAAGTCTGTCGTTGTTATAATAACGCAAGAATGCATATACATATTGAGGGTCGAAGTTGGAATACCATGGGTTGACCCACATCAAGTCGTAGAACGCACCTTTATTAATAGCGTCGCTGGTGAGGCGGAAGTTGAGGAGTTTTTTATAGAAGTCGTATAACTTCCTTTGTTCCTCGCTGAATCCGCTGCCATCGAATTTGCCGTCTGCCATCCACTTCTGATGTTTCGGCATCACCGCGTAATCGAATATCGAGGTTCTTCCATCATCGCCGCTGAATCCCACTGCTCCTTCTGCATCCTCACCGCTCTCCTGTCCGTTATAAATCATGAAAGGTCCGCGGTTCATCAGCGCCGACATCGCCACAGCAGGCAAAGCCTTGAACGTATCGCCGACGAAATGTCTAGAAGCGAGACGCACCTCATCGTGATTCTCCATGAAACGCAGCATCGCGTCGCCGAGACCTTGGAGGCTGTTCCACACATTGGTGATAGTGTCAGCACGTTGTCCGTAGCGATAGATATTTTCTAAAGTATTATAAAGCCCGACCTTATCGTAAAGATAATCAAAGCCAGCATTGACATAATCCTTATACAGATGAGGCTGATAAATCTCAGCTATCATGATAGCATCATGACTCTCTCGTAACTCGTTGATACACCAACGCCAGAACTCCACCGGCACCATCTCAGCCATATCGACACGAAAACCATCGACGCCTTTCTCGCACCAGTATTGCATAATATTCAGCATCTTGTACCAAGTATTTGGAATGCTATCGAAATGTTTTGTCTGGTTATTCTGATAGTCGACGCCGTAGTTAAGCTTCACTGCATCGTACCAGTCATTGACTGAAGGACATGGTGAGAACACGTCGTTACCAGAAGCCTTGGCAGGGAATTCTTTATAACTTTGGCTATTGGCTGTTGGCTGTTGGCTGTTGGCTGTTGGCTGTTGGCTATTGGTCGTTAGAACAACAAACTCTTGATTTGGACAATAATAGAAATTATTGTCTTTTGCAAAAGCGACGTTTTTATTGTCATATTCGCCGAACTCTTCCACATCGTAAGGTTTGCATAACGACTTATATTCTCTTGCAAGATGGTTCGGAATGAAATCCATTATCACCTTCATGCCTTTCTCATGGATGCGATTCAATGTCTCTTCAAACTCCTCCATCCTATTCTGCGGATTGACAGCCAAGTCAGGGTCGATATCATAATAATCCATTATAGAATAAGGAGAGCCAGCCTTGCCTTTAGTTATCTGAGGATGCGTCGACTTGATTCCAAGTTCAGGATAAGACGTCATGGAAGAATGACGAATCACGCCAGTGAGCCAGATATGAGTAATACCTAACGACTTAAGCGATTCCAAGGCATTGTCGTTGATATTAGCGAAAGTGCCGCATCCATTCTGTGACTTATCGCCATCGAAAAGCGGTGCTGTATTTTTATTTCCGAAAGTTCTTACAAAAAGTTGATATATGTTCATTTTTTAAGTTGCTGAGTTACTATGTTGCTAAGTCACTAAGATATTGAGTTGCTAAGTTAATGAGTTCTTCAACTATAGCGCAAAGATAATGATTTGTTTATTTTTTTCAAAGGGGAAAATTTCTAAAAATTATTAAGAAACTTTCTTAATACACATTTGTTAATACGACAAAAGACCGAATATGAAATCGACAATAAAAATAAACGAAGATGGTTACGGCTACAACACCACCATGCTTCCCGATTATGACGGATTCATCATCATAAAACCTGGATTTTTAAAATACACCGACAACATCATCAAGGACTTGCTTCGTCTTGATTTCACCGTCATCGAGGCATTAGAGAAGACACTGACGAGAGAAGAAGCCGAGACGATTTACAGCGTACATAAAGGCAAGCCGTTTTACGAAGAATTGATTCGATACATGACAAGCGGGCCATGCATAGGGATGATTTTATTGTCGCCTTATTCCGACAAAGAATCCGCCATTGAGACTCTCAAGCAATTGAAAGAGAAATACAGGAAACGCTACAGCATCGACAAGACGCATAACGTGATGCACAGCTCCGACAGCTATCAAAATGCGCTTTACGAAGCGGAAGCGTTTTTTAACTAAGAACTAAGAGCTAAGAACTAAGAACTTTTACTTAGAAATTCAAAATCTCAGAAACTCAGAAACTTAGCAACACTCTTGCCAAGACGCGAAGTACCGCAAAGTTATTTTTCATGGTCACTGAGCCTGTCGAAGTGCAACTCTATCACTAAATATCATCCACGAAATCTCACGAAATTTCACGAAATTGTTTTTTAGGTAATAACCCACATTTCTTCATCACTCCATTACATCATCACAGCATTACTACATCACTAAAAAAATTCTGAGGTTTTGAGTTTCTGAATTTCTGAGGTTCTTTCTTTTGGGCGTTCCGCTTCGCGTCGGGCTTTCCGCTATATCTTTGCTCCCCTCACTCGCAAAGGATGCCGCTTCAATCCCTAACGCTTTGGTCACCACCAATTCCTAATTCCTAACTCCTAACTGAATCAAGAACGCATATTCCAACGCTATTTCTTTTATCCCTTCAAAGCGTCCTGATGCTCCGCCGTGACCGAAGTCCATATTGGTCTTGAGATATAACGGGTTATTGTCAGTTTTCATCTCACGCAGTTTCGCCACCCATTTCGCTGGTTCCCAATATTGCACCTGGCTGTCGTGCAAGCCCGTCGTGACGAGCATAGCAGGATAGTCTTTTCTTTCCACGTTGTCGTATGGTGAATATGACTTCATGTAATCGTAATATTCTTTTTCATTTGGATTGCCCCATTCGTCGTATTCACCTGTCGTCAATGGGATGCTTTCGTCTAGCATAGTCGTCACCACATCGACGAAAGGCACCTGCGCTATTATTCCTTTCCACATCTCCGGCGCCATGTTAGCCACTGCTCCTACCAACAAACCTCCTGCGCTGCCCCCCATGGCGAACATCTTGTCGTTATTCGTGAATCCTTCATTGACAAGATATTTACCGCAATAGATAAAGTCGAGGAAAGTATTTTTCTTCTTCAATAATTTACCGTCTTCATACCACTGACGTCCCATCTCTTCACCGCCTCTGATATGCGCCACTGCCCACACAAAGCCTCTGTCTAACAACGACAATCTCGCAGTCGAGAAGTAGGCATCCATGCTGCTACCATAAGAACCGTAGCCGTAAAGCACCAAAGGATTGTTGCCGTCTTTCTTCATACCTTTTTTATATACCAAAGAGATAGGCACCAAGACTCCGTCATGCGAAGGTGCATAATGACGTTCTGTGACATAGTCGCTTGGCTCATAGCCACCGATAATCTCCTGACGTTTCAACACCACCGACTCGCGTCTTATCATATCATATTCATAAAGAGTGGCAGGTGTCGTCATGGAGTTATATCCATATCTCAGATGATGAGAGTCGAAGTCTGGGTTGGCAGAAGAATACGCAGTATATGTAGGTTCTCCGAAGTCGATGTAATAATCCGTCGCGCCGTCCCATGTCTTGATTCGTATTTTCACCAGACCTTCCTTACGTTCTTCAATGACGAGGAAGTCAGAGAAAATATCGAAGTCTTCTATCAAGACATCGTCACGATGTGGTATCAGTTCTTCCCAGTTTCCTCTCTCCGTTTTGTCGACAGCAGTCTTCATAATCTTGAAGTTCTTCGCTCCATCGGCATTGGTAAGTATGTAAAAATGTTCACCATAATGACCTATTCCATAGAGATGGTCATGCTCACGTTTCTGGAAGATTTTAAACTCGTTATATGGTTTATCCGCATCAATGAAACGCACTTCCGACGACATTGTGCTGTCGGATATTATCATGATATAACGTCTCGACTTCGTCTTGCTGATATAACAGCTGAAAGATGTATCTTCTTCAAAATATACCAGTTCGTCATTGGCAGGGGCGTCGTTAAGCTTATGACGCATTATCTTGCAAGAACGTAATGATTCATCTTTCACGCTATAGAAAAGCGTCTTATTATCGTTAGCCCACACCATATTACCGGTAGTGTTTTTTATGACTTCTGCATACAACTCACCAGTTTCGATATTTTTCACAAAAATATCATATTGACGACGACTCACTGTATCAACACTATAAGCCAATAACTCATTATCAGGACTTACGCTATATGCTCCGATATCGAAGTAATGATGACCCTTTGCCATTTCATTGCCATCGAGGAGAATCTGTTCTGGGTTTTCCATATTATCCTTACGGCGGCAATACACAGGATATTCCTGACCTTCTTCGTAACGAGAATAGTAATAGTAGCCGTTTCTTTTTATAGGATAAGAAACATCGTCTTGCTTGATGCGTCCCACTATCTCTTCATACAATTCTTTCTGAAGATTTTCCGTGTCTTTCATCATCTCCTCCTGATATTGATTCTCTTGTTCGAGATATGCTATCACATCAGGATTTTCGCGTTCGTTTAGCCAATAATAGTTATCGATACGAATATCCCCATGAGCTGTGAGTTCACGGGGACATATTTTTGCTGTAGGTTTTTTCATAATTATTAGAATGACAATGTTAATCCGATGCTAGGCATCAAAGGCAGCTGATATATTATCTCTGTTGAGACCACATCGATATAGAAAATATTTTGTCTGTCATATACGTTAGTGAGGCTGAAGTCAGCTTCCATGATGACATTCTCTGTGAAATAAAACTTACGTTTCACGTCGAGGTCGAGGCGATGATATGTAGGCAGCTGACCTCCGTTTATTTCGTCATATATTATTCCGAGATAACCGCTTTCAGTATATGGGTCGAAGTAGATGTTATCGTATGGCAGTTTCTCATAAAACGCGCTCACCTGTGTGAATGGGAATCCTGTTCCGAAGTTCCATCGTGCGCTTATCTCCCACTGATGTTTCGAGCCAGCGGTATATGTCGCCATGAGGTTCACATTATGACGGCGATCGTAATGAGTACGATAAGTGTGCAGTTGTTTATCCTCATCTTCATAGTCTTTGTTGACATAACCCAAGGAGTAAGCACCCCATAGATACCATCTCATATTTTCATATTTCAGAGAAACATCCACACCGTATGCTCTACCCTTTTCCACCATAAAGTCTTTTCTCAGAAGCTCTGGTGTTCCTGGCGGAGCCTGATGATCGGAATACTTCTGGTTTCTGTTCATGCTAGTAAGCTGGCTGAAGTCTTTGTAATAACCTTCTATGTTAAGAATGGTATTGGCAAACACGTCGAACTCAGTACCTATTATATAATGTATAGCTTTCTGCAGTTTTGTCGTCACCTCTTCACCATTGAACTTCGATGGCAAATTAGCCTGTCCTGAGAGGAATCCATAGAAAAGGTTCACCACGTCGCGGTCGCTGTTGGCAGCTATGAGGTTCTGCGAGTACATACCTGTAGCTGCTTTAAGTCTGAACCAATCTGTCACGTTATATTTCAGTGCGAGACGAGGTTCTGGCGACACTTCTCCCAACGATGCATACGCTTGCACTCTGAAGCTAGGCTCGAAGATAAGCTTATCAAACTGAGCTTTATATTTTATGTAAGCACCAAGTTCTGTAGTGTTATCGACCTGACTCATGTGGATTCCATTCGACTTGGTATAGTCGAAGACTGTCTTAAAGCCGAGCATCTCGATACCATATTTCAGAGAGTTCTTTCCGAGGAAATAGGTGAAAGCGAAACCAGCGTTGAAGCCGTTGATAGAACTCATTCTGTCAGGGTTATTCTGTTCTTCCAGCCTAGCGGTATAATCGGAATAAGCGATGTTACCTTCTATAAGCACAGGTGACTTTCCAGGGATGACGACAAAGTTGACACCACCTCCATAAGAGTCCCAGCCGAAATTCGATATCGACTTATAATTTATAACATCATCGGTGAAGTTAAATCCGAAGAAATTGACCTTACTTCCGTTAGCAGAGTTAAGAGAAATCTTTCCGTAGATATCATTATAAGTATAAGGCAAGTCATTGCCATTGAGGATGGTTTTATATATAGTCTGACTTGTCTTGTCGAGATATGAATTCTTAGCCGACACAATAAAAGAGGCTGTCATATCCTCTGAGTCTTTGGCTCTTTTAAGCGGACCTTCCAACATAATTTTAGAACCGAAGGTACTTGCATTAAGCTTACCTGAGAGACGTTTCTTGTTACCGTCGCGAGTAGTGATGTCCATCACTGAAGATATTCTTCCGCCATATTCGGCACCGAAGCCACCAGTATAAATCTCGGCGTTTCTGATGATATCGGTGTCGAACACCGAGAAGAGACCTATTGAGTGGAAAGGATTATATACCACCATGCCGTCGAGCAGCACCTTGTTTTGTATTGGAGAGCCACCTCTGATATACAGCTGACCGCCTTGGTCGCCAGTGAAGATGACACCAGGGATGACCTGCAGATACTGAGCTAAGTCAGCCTGACCTCCCGTGGTAGGGATTCTGGTGATAGCCTTAGGAGTCACGTTGATGACGGAAGTCTTGGTCTCGGTCCTTGCCTCTATCTTGTCTGCAGTGATGTTGACAGCAGCAAGCACCATCGAGGATTCTTCAAGATAATATTTCTTGTTCAGCACCTCGTTGTTTTTGAGCGTGAGACGCTCCGCTATGGTGTCGTAACCGAGGTTAGTGACAAGAATGGTGTAATCGCCATCAGGTATTCTGGTGATGTTAAAGAAACCATTGATATCTGTCGATGCTCCGAAAGTAGTACCTTTGAAGTAAACATTACAGAACATCATAGGCTCGCCTGTAGATTTCTCATAAACGAAACCTTTGACATTATTATCCTGAGCGTGTGATATAGAAGCGGTTAGAAATAGAATTAAAGTAGTAATAAATATCGTTAACTTTGCTTTCATTTGGTATTTTTCAATTTTCAATTATAGATATGCAAAGTAACGAAAAATCGCGATAATTGCAGTAGTTTTTTTATAAAAAAAATTCAAAAACTCAGAAACTCAAAATCTCAGAAACTCAAAAACTCAAAATTTAAAATCAGAGGAACCATTCGTGCTTATTCGCGAATAATATTTCCGCGGTCCACACGGATTTCCACATATTTTTTCGTGTTAGATTAGTGTTTTTTCGTGGATATTATCTCTGCGGATTTCCACGGATTTTTTCGTGTGGATTAGTATTTTTTCGTGGATAAAAAAAATCCGCTGTTAATTAGCGGATTGTTCCTGCGCTTCTTTGATGAGTTCCAGCTCTTTTGCGGAGAAGTGTTCTGGGAGTAAGATTTGTACCTTCAGCAGCAATGCTCCAGCTCCTTCTTTGCCGTAGTGCGGCATTCCCATGCCTTTGAGTCGCAGCGTGCTGTTGTTTTGTGTCTGCGGCTTTATCGGCACGTTGACGTCGCCTTTGAGAGTGCTGACTGTTATCTTACCACCGAGAATAGCAGTATATACATCGATGTTGACATTTTTTATGAGGTCGTCGCCATCGCGTTGATAAGAAGGATCGTTCATGATTACTACTTTTATCATGAGGTCGCCGTTGTCGCCGCCGTTCCTTCCAGGGTTGCCTTTGCCTTTGAGACGTAATATCTGACCGTCGCGCACTCCTGGTTTTATGCTTATCTTTATCGAGCTGCCGTTGAGGTCGAGCAGACGCTGCGAGCCTTGATAAGCTTCTAATAGTGTGAGGTTGATAGTAGCGTTGAGGTCGCTGCCTTTAGCAGGACGTGTCGAACGACGGCCGCCGCCCATTCCACCACCCATGAAACTGCTGAAGTCGAAGCCGGCGCTGCCACCCTGACCTCCGAAGAACATATCGAAGAAGTCGGAGAATCCGCTAGCGTTGAAGCCATGAGCACCGCCGCCGAAGCCAGCGTTCTCGTATTGTTTCCAGTTGGCACCTAGCTCGTCATATTTCTTACGAGAGTCAGGATTTCCAATGACCTGATAAGCCTCGGAGATTTCCTTGAACTTCTCCTCTGCCACCTTGTCATCAGGATTCTTGTCAGGATGATATTTCACTGCCAACTTACGATACGCCTTCTTAATCTCATCTTGTGTCGCCGAACGCTCAACACCTAATATTTTATAATAATCTTTGTATTCCATGTTTTTTTTAAAAGTCTAAAAGTCAACAAGACAACAAGACAACAAGCCTATGTCAATACAAGAAACGTTTTATTATATAATATGTTCAAAACTTGTGGTCTTGTAGTCTCTTAGTCTTGTGGTCTTTAATATCTGTAAACCTCAAATTCCGACATTGCGCCTTCGAATTCTATCTCTATCTTATTTTCTGCTGAAGAATAGTTAGATGTCTCGTACTCATTAGAAGATTTTTTGGAGAAGCCTTCAAAATCTTTGAGAGACAAGACCGATTCACATTCCAGTTTACAGCCAGAATTATTTGGAATTCCTATTCTTATCTTTGAGACACCTGTGCTTATAACTATTCTTGTTGAATTATAAAGCTCACCTAATTTAATATCTATGTTAGATGCGCCGCTGTTTATTTCTATGTCAGAAACTTTATATTCGCTGAAATCGAAGTTCAGTTCGCTGGCTCCAAGATTTAGTTCAAAATCATAAACTGGAGTCTCGTTTAAAGAAATGTCAAAACGATTCGACTTAACCTCTTCAATATTATTTACTTGATAATTATCATCTTCAACATCGAAGACAATATCAGCATGTGAGCCTTCATATTCTAAATAAAGTTTCTGAACCATCTGATTGCTTATGTTTCTAGCCTTGACCAATTCTTCGACTGGAGAATTCAAATACAACATGCCAGCTCCGTAATTTATTTCCACAGAAGCTTCTGTTATATTATCTTTGAAAGGCGAAGAAAACTCCTGTGTTTCAGTACCTTCTTCTATCAAAACTTCCGAAATCGTTTCATCAATTATCTTCTCATTTCCATTGACTTCACTACAATAAATCAGACATGAAATTAAGATTATTACAATCACACAAACCGACTTCAAGACTTTATTTATCGGCAACAGAGAAATGCCAAATATTATTATGAACACCGGCCAGAATTTCGCAAGCTCTTCCCACACTATTTTCAAATCGAAGAAAGTCACCAACAAAGCGACTATTCCTATCGCGATGAGGATTATACCACCAACGAGACCCTCATCTCTTTTGTTTTTGTTATTATCTTCCATAATTTATATTTCTAATTTTCAGACGCATCGACAATAATATTGTTTATTTCATTGGTATTGTCGACACGTCTCTACAAAAAATCCTCTACCCTCAATTCCTAATTCCTAACTCCTAACTAATTAGACGCATCAACGACATATTGTTTATTTTTAATTGTGTCGTGTGATACGTCCCTACTTCTTGCTTGACGTGACAATCATCACAACGCCTATAGCAACGAGAATAAGAGGCCACAGTTTCCACACCCAATTGATTGGGATGAAGTTATTTACGAGGAATAATAATCCTATTAAGATAATGAATGCTCCAGCGAAAATTGATTTTACTTTCGACTCTGGAGCTTGGCTATTGGCTATTGGCTGTTGGCTATTGACTGTTGTCTGTTGTCCTTCAGGAAGTACAATCCATAAGATGATGTAAAGCCAGAATCCGAAGCTAGCGAACATGAATGCTATCACGAAAGCTATTCTCACGAGAGCCACGTCGAGTCCGAAGAATTCTGCCAATCCAGAGCATACGCCGCCGATTACTTTATTCATCGGATTGCGGTAAAGTTTTCTGTTTTCCATAATATCTTGATTTAAAATTTCTATTGCAAATAATTGTTAGCAGGCACTACCAGCCATAAAAGGAGATATAATCCACCGCCAACTCCAGCGAATAAAAAGGATGCGGCGAACAACACCCTGACCAATACGACGTCAATGTTGAAATATTCTGCCAATCCAGAGCATACGCCGCCGAACACTTTATTGAAGACATTTCTTCTAAGTACCTTATTTCCACTCATTTTTATTTAATTTTAATTGTTGTTTTTTCACTTAAAATATTTCTTTCAAAAATAACAAAAAAAGTTGAAAATTGAAAACTGAAAATTGAAAGTTTTTTTAGTCTGTTGGCTGCCCTGAAAGGGCGAAACAAATATAGGGTAAGGCAACGCCTTATTAGTTAGGAGTTAGGAATTAGGAGTTAGTAGCTCCCAATGCGTTAGGGATTGGAGCGGCATCCTTTTGGAGCGAAGCGGAAAAAGATATAGCGGAAAGCCCGACGGCGATAGCCGGAACGCCCAGAAGAAAGACCACAAGACTACAAGACCACAAGACCACAAGATTATAAGAAAATTTAAGGTTGAAAGTTTTTTATTAAAAAGGTGTTTGCTATACCAAAAGATTTTGTTACATTTGCAGAATTAGAAATTTCAGTATAAAAAATAATAACAAAATCAAATATTAACGTAATGAAAAAGATTTTATTACTTGGAGATGAAGCCATTGCACAAGGCGCTATCGACGCTGGTCTTTCAGGTGTTTACGCTTATCCAGGCACACCATCAACAGAGATCATGGAATTCATCCAAGGCTCAAAAGAAGCTAAAGAATTAGGC
>JAZRNQ010000145.1:0-5153 GCA_045648285.1 Bacteroidales bacterium
GAATTGGCTCAGAGAATCAGACAAGGCGACAAAATCGCTCTCGAGAAACTCACCAAGGCTAACCTCCGTTTCGTCGTTTCTGTTTCTAAGCAATACCAAAATCAAGGATTAAGTCTTCCTGACCTTATCAATGAAGGTAATTTAGGTTTAATCAAAGCAGCACAACGTTTTGACGAAACCAGAGGCTTCAAATTTATCTCTTACGCTGTATGGTGGATTCGTCAATCTATCCTCCAAGCTTTGGCAGAACAATCACGTATAGTCCGTTTACCACTCAACAAAATCGGTTCTATCAATAAAATCAACAAGACATACGCCAAGTTGGAACAAGAGTTTGAACGCGAACCAAACGCAGAAGAAATCGCTGAAGCATTAGACATCACTGAAGCTGAAGTGAAAGAATCAATGAAGAACGCAGGTCGCCACGTATCAATGGACGCTCCTCTCGTTCAAGACGAAGACAACAATATGTACGATGTCTTGAAAAGCGATGAAGTAGTCACTCCAGAGACTGAGCTCCTTTATGAATCTTTAAGAAAAGAAATAGACCGCGCTATCGGAACATTGTCTCAACGTGAAGCTGATGTCGTTCGTCTCTACTTCGGTCTCAACGGCAGTCATCCAATGACACTCGAAGAAATCGGCGAGAAATTCGACCTCACTCGCGAACGCGTAAGACAGATAAAAGAAAAAGCCATCAGACGCTTAAAACACACAAGCAGAAGCAAAATACTCAAGAGCTATTTAGGCTAATGACTAATGGCAAAGAAAATTGACTCAAGACCTCAAATGAACAATTTGAGGTCTTGTTTTTTTATATCCATATAGCTTCAGCAACTGAAAATCTGCAAAAAATAAACACTTAAAATTATTATCTAAAAAGTTTGGAATATTAAATATTTTCACTTACCTTTGTTCTATCATAAACAATGTGATTAAGCTTAAAGTATGGCTATTAGGTTCTTCCATATAATGAGCTAGATAAAATAATAAGAACCACAACACTATAAATAAAATTCAAATTATGAAAAAACTTTTTACTACAGTTTTATGTGCATTAGCATTCTTGTCAGCTTCAGCTCAAGAAAACACTTTTAGCAGCAATCCTCAACCAAAAGAAATCAAATCAGCAAATCACAATACAAGAGGTGGTAGCTGGCGTTCTTATGATGACGATCAATACGTAACAGGTATCGGCGGCCCACAAACATTTGCATGGGGTATCATGTTCCCAGCTGAAACACTTAGCGAAGGTCAAAATATTACAAAAGTATCTTTATTTGACGTTGCTGCTTCAACAGGTGATGCTTGCATATATTATGGTGGAACTTCAAAACCAGAAACTTTAATTCACAAACAAGAATATAAAACAACAGGAGCTGGCGAGTGGGTTGAAATAGAATTAACTACACCACTTCCATTGTTCGGAGAAAACTTATGGGTAATATTTACAACAAACGAAGGACAAGGCTATCCAGCTGCTGGTTGCAATAATAGCGGCGATCCTAACGGCCGTTGGATTACATTAGACAACATAGTATGGGAAGACGTTGCTTCTTATAATTTACCTTACACTTGGATGATTCGTGCCTACATCGAAGGCGGCGAAGGTGTCATCGAACTCGGCTCATCATTCAACGTATACCCTAACCCAGCTAAAAACCAACTCTTTGTTGAAACAGAAATGAACGTTGAAGAAATCAGTGTTTACGACTCTTTCGGAAGATTGATGACATCTGTCAACGGTTTACAAAAAACTGTCGATGTTTCTGAATTAAGCAATGGCGTATATTTCGTAAGAATTAAATCTAACAACGAAGTTATCACAAGACAATTCGTTAAAGAATAAAAATTCGCCAGACAATAACATTGAATCATGAAAATATTATTTACACTTTTATTCACTTGCTTAATAACAGCAAGCTCTTTAGCTCAAAATATTGGAGAACTTAATACAAACTTTGGAACAGAAGGGTCATTCTTATTTGACCCTTCTGTTTCTCATGATAAGATGGAGAAACTACTGGTACAAAAAGACGGTAAAATAATAACAGTCGGTGGTGCCAGACTTGATGGAAGCAACTATTCTATATATGTGTCACGTCATAATACCGACGGAACTTTGGATGTGACATACGGAGAAAACGGCATCGCTAATTTCAAAGCCAACCCTCTTATCTATATGAACTACGCTTTCGACGCAGCCTTGAATGAAGATGACTATCTCTTTATCACAGGCTACACATTCGATTACGTAAACAACACAGGCTTCATCCTATGCCTCGATGAAAACGGAATAGAAAACACCGAATACGGCGAAAATGGTTTCGTCATCTCCGATTATGGAGGTGGCATTGTATACGATGCCATAAAGATAGACTCCAAAGGACGTGCTGTAATAGCTGGTTATTACGACGACCAAATCCTTGTAAGACGCTATAATGCTAAAGGCAAACCCGATGTAACATTCGGCAACGAAGGCTCTGTGACAATTATTCTGGACCATACTCAATGGGCCTACTGCTATGCATACGACCTCGAAATCTTAGACAATGGAAAAATAATTGTCACAGGACATAAGGTAACAGCCGACATGATATACACTGCTTATTTGTTAAGGCTTAAATCAAATGGCAATTTAGATGAAACATTTGCTGACAATGGTGTCTTATACCTTGATGCAGGAAAAGAGCCAAACTTCCCTGAATATGCTGTATCTGTAAGCGTACAGCCTGATGGAAAATATATCGTTGGTGGTCATGACGACTTGCCTTCAGGTGACTCAAACTTGATAAGGTCTGAAGCATTCATCACTCGCGTCAACACCGACGGAACAATAGATGAATCTTTCGGAACAAATGGTATTGTAAGATTCGAACCTTTCGAAGGTGAAGGTTGCACCAACACAACAGCAGCTGTCTTGGCAACTGAAGACGGACAAATTTTCGGAACTCTCTATTCCTATAACGCTAATTCTATAGCCAGCCGCGCTTATGTCTATAACCTCGACAATAACGGCAATCTTAAAGAAGACTTCGTTGGCTCTGGCATAATGGCATTACCTAAAATAGACGAAGAAGAAGTGAATATCACTACAAAATCATTGGCACTGAAAGACAACAAAAATCTTCTTGTCGGCGGCTATGTAGCTTTAGACCACAGCTCTACATTAAAAATATTCATCTCCGACATAAACGTTGACATAAAAGGTGAAAACCCTGAACCTGAAAATCCAGGAGAAAGTATCGAAGAATTGACATCATCACTCCTGCTCTACCCTAATCCGGTTAACGACAGACTTTATGTTGAGACACAGGCTCAAACTCTGAGCATTGAAATTTATGATGTTTATGGAAGACCACAGGACAACAAGACAACAAGACAACAAGGTTGTACAGCTATTGATATGACGGATTTGAATAGTGGTGTTTACTTTGTGAAGGTCGTTAGTAACGAAGGTGAAACCGTTAAGAGAGTGTTGAAACTTTGAACTTTGAACTTTGAACTTTGACTCGTCGACTTATTGACTCATAGACTTATTGACTCATAGACTTAAAAAAATGAAAAAGACTCTATTATCAATAATATTCGTACTTATCTTGCTTAGTGCAAAAGCACAGGATAATCTTGTCGTTACCATTGACGGCACTGTTGGTGAGTTGCGAGAAACTACTAGCAAAAACGTTCCTGTTTTCTGTGCAAATAACTGGGCTATTTCGCAACAGTTTTACACTGCTGAAGAGATATGCAAATCGCATGGCACTATCGAAAGCATCGCATTCAAGACAGCGGATGTGACCGAAGAATCAGAAAAATACCCATTCACTCGTGAGCTTATTGTTTATATTGTCAATACAGAAGAATATGCCGTATCTGGCAATATCATGAAAAGAATGTCGGAGTCGGACCAAGTCTTTTCTGGAGAAGTGGAATTCTCATACAATTCTTGGGTAAATATTGACATTGAAGATTTCGAATATAACGGCAAAAATATCTTGATATGCGTCAATGACATCTCTGGTACAAATGTTCCAGGTGGCGTTACATTCGACGCTTTCATCGGACCAGCCATGATTGGTGAATACAACGCCTACAGAGCATTGTACAAAAGAAACATCAGCGGCGCTTTCGACGCTACAACAACAATATCAGGTGCATCGACAATATTAGACACTCCTGTTCCTTGCGTGCGACTTACATTCAAAGAAGGAACTACAGGAGAATATCTCGATCCTGCTCAGCCTACAAATTTCACTGCAACAGCATTGAACGAGTCGGAAGTATTGTTGGAATGGAACGGCGACGAAAACACATCAAGTTACGACATTTGTGAAAATGCAAAAGTCTTAGCCAATACAACAGAGACATTTTTTATTGTAAAAGATTTATCACTTGGATGGCATTGTTTCAAAATAATCGGCGTTAACGGAGCAAAAAAATCAGAGCCTTCAGAATTACAATGCGTTGAACTAGTGGAAACACCTGATGAACCAGAAATTCCAGGAGAAAGTATCGAAGAATTGACATCATCACTCCTGCTCTACCCTAATCCGGTTGACGACAGACTTTATGTTGAGACACAGGCTCAGACTCTGAGCATTGAAATTTATGATGTTTATGGAAGACAACAGGACAACAAGACAACAAGACAACAAGGTTGTACAGCTATTGATATGACAGATTTGAATAGTGGCGTTTACTTTGTCAAAGTAGTTACCAACGAAGGGGAAATCGTTAAGAGGGTGTTGAAACTTTGAACTTTGAACTTTGAACTCTGACTTATTGACGCAAAGACGCAAAGACGCAAAGACTCAAAGACTCAAAGTTTCTCTGCGACTTTGTGACTTTGTGACTTAAAAAAAACTCTGAACTTTGAACTTTGAACTTTGAACTTTGAACTCTGACACTGACTTATAGACGCAAAGACGCAAAGACTCAAAGTTTCTCTGCGACTTTGTGACTCTGCGACTTTAAAAAAAACTCTGAACTTTGAACTCTGAACTCTGACTTATAGACGCAAAGACGCAAAGACTCAAAGTTTCTCTGCGACTTTGTGACTCTGCGACTCTGCGACTTTAAAAAAACTCTGAACTTTGAACTTTGAACTTTGAACTCTGACTTATTGACGCAAAGACGCAAAGACGCAAAGACTC
>JAZRNQ010000146.1:0-3811 GCA_045648285.1 Bacteroidales bacterium
ATGCCTTTCACTGTCGATTTGTTATATGTCTTGATGTCTTTCGTCAGTCTGTCGATGAGACCGAATTCACCGAGTTCTGACAATTCTGTTAATTCTATTTTTTCGTTTTCCATATTTTTAAAGTCAACGGACAACAGTCAACAGACAACTGACTTTGTCCTGTTTTTTATTATTTATTTAAGAAGATAGTCATAAATATTCATAACGATGATACCATTTTCTAATGTATGAGTTGGTATATTATCCGCAGTCAGTATTATTTTAGTAAATGAATCATCGGTTAATGAAAGTGAGCGTTGTTCTTGTTTTAGCTTTTCTTCGTCAGGCATTGAATATGCAGATTGAATGTATATCCTATCACTGCCTTTATTGCATACAAAATCAATTTCCAGTATGCTTCTCAATGTTTTGCCTTCCTGATTTTTTTGATAGCGAGTAATGCAGCCTACATCTATTTTGTAACCTTCACCTATCATATAATTGTATATCAAATTTTCCATAATATGTGTAGGTTCTACTTGTCTAAAGTTAAGTAGTGCATTTCGTAACCCGATATCGGAGAAGTAATATTTGTATGGAGAGTTGATATATTTTTTTCCTTTGATATCGAATCTGATAGCCTTGTTGATTAGAAATGAATCTATAAAATAATCTATGTAAGATTTTATAGTACTGTGATTTATCTTTACTTTCTTTTCACTTACGAATGTATTTGCAAGTTTATTAGGATTAGTTAAAGTTCCTATATTGGATGCTAAAAGACAAAATAGTTCTTCAATTTCTGCATCATTCTTTATGTTGTTTCTGTTGATGATATCGCTGAGATATGTTTCTTTGAGTAGTTCTTGAAGAATTTCTGCTTTGCGTGACTTGTTTTTCTCCAAGACAACCATAGGCAATCCTCCATAATAAATATAATCTTTCCAAAGAGAAAAAATATCTTCCGTTGATTTTTCTGTTATCTCTTTAAATGACAATGGCTGAAGATAAATCTGTACACCACGTCCTCTGAATTCAGTAACAATATCGGAAGATAAAAATTTAGCATTACTGCCTGTCACATACACGTCAAGATTATTAATATGAAGAAATCCGTTTAAGACATCAACAAAGTCTTCCAGCATTTGTACTTCATCAATCATCACATAAAACATCTGAGAGTCTTGTTTTGATTGACTCTCTACATACTCGAACAAATTTTCGGCTTTACGATATTTTTTATGATTGAAAGAATCAAGATGAATCTCTATGATATGATTTTCAGAAACACCTTCGCTTATAAGATGTTGTTTATAAAGATTAAAAAGCAAGAATGATTTACCTACTCGCCTTAATCCAGTAACAATCTTAATAAGATGATTGTGTTTTGAACTGATTAATTTGTCAATATATCGTTCTCTTTTAAATATCATACCAAAGACATTATTTGTGTATATACACAATTTTTGCTTGCAAAGATAATTCTTATATATCAACAGACAACTGACTTTGTCCTGTTTTTATTATTTATTTTCGCTTAGGATAAGAGCGTTCTGATAGTCTTCTTCTGTGATTCTGTATAGGACTTCGTATTCTTCATATCCTTTTTTATCTACAGTTGATAGAATTTCCCAACAGGATTTCTTGAACATTGTTTTTTCAAAACCTTTAATCAAATCCCAGTCTGTTGTCGTATCAACTTCATATATCACATCTTCATCAAAGATGATAACAGGCATATCATAGATATACTCGTCATTGAAAGAAAATTCAGAATGCCCCATGCCATTTTTCACCATTACTATACGATCCACATCGGGACCGATAGATGTAGTGTCTTTAACGCCGTTTAGTGAAAAAACGACTGTAACTTCCTTCAGCAATTCATTTTTCATTATATAAACATCATGAAAACCAGGGTCGCATGATGAAAGCAATACAATAAAAAAGATGAAGAAAAGAGCTTTAAATTTTCGAATATTTACTTTCATAGTTGATATTTTTAGTGTAGAGTGTAGAGTTTAGAGTGTAGAGTGTAGAGTTTAGAGTGTAGAGTTTAGAGTGTAGAGTAGCAAAAATACATTCAAACTTTAAACTACTCTCAACTTTCCACTCTCCACTCTCCACTTTCCACTCTCCACTCTCCACTCTTATTACATCAATTTCTTATACTTAAACTTCTTAGGTGCTGCGTTGCCAAGACGTTTAATCTTGTTTTCTTCATATTCTGAATAGCTTCCTTCGAAGAAATAAACCTGTGAGTCGCCTTCGAAAGCGAGGATGTGGGTAGCGATTCTGTCGAGGAACCATCTGTCGTGTGAGATGACGACGGCGCAACCAGCGAAGTTTTCGAGACCTTCTTCCAAAGCACGTAATGTATTAACGTCGATGTCGTTGGTAGGTTCGTCGAGGAGAAGTACGTTGGCTTCTTGTTTCAATGTCAATGCCAAGTGCATTCTGTTACGTTCACCGCCTGACAAGACGCCGGCTTTTTTCTGTTGGTCGTTGCCGCCGAAGTTAAAACGTGAGACGTAAGCTCTTGAGTTCATGGTGCGTTTGCCAAGTTGTATTAACTCATTTCCGCCAGATATTACTTCCCATACTGTCTTTTCTGGGTCGATGTCGGCGTGTTGTTGGTCAACGTAGCCTGTCTTCACTGTTTCGCCTACTTCAAACTCGCCAGAGTCTGGTTTTTCCAATCCCATGATGAGACGGAACAATGTTGTCTTACCAGCGCCGTTAGGTCCGATGACGCCAACGATGCCTGCTGGTGGGAGGCTGAAGCTGAGGTTCTCGAATAACAGCTTATCTCCGTAGGCTTTGGTGATATTCTTAGCTTCGATGACTTTATTACCTAGGCGGTCGCCGTTAGGGATATATATTTCGAGTTTTTCTTCTTTTTCTTTTACGTCTTCGTTAAGGAGTTTCTCGTAAGAAGCTAGACGAGCTTTTCCTTTTGCATGACGTGCCTTTGGTGCCATTCTGACCCATTCGAGCTCGCGTTCCAAAGTCTTGCGGCGTTTGCTTTCTGATTTCTCTTCCATCGCCATGCGTGCTGTCTTCTGGTCGAGCCATGATGAGTAGTTGCCTTTCCATGGGATGCCTTCGCCACGGTCGAGTTCGAGAATCCAGCCTGCTACGTGGTCGAGGAAGTAACGGTCGTGGGTGACAGCGATGACGGTGCCTTTATATTGTTGCAAGTGTTGTTCCAACCAGTTGATAGCCTCAGCATCGAGGTGGTTGGTAGGCTCGTCCAACAACAAGATGTCTGGTTCTTGGAGGAGGAGACGCACCAATGCCACGCGGCGGCGTTCACCACCAGAGAGGTTCTTGACAGGAGTGTCGCCGTCAGGACAGTTGAGCGCGTCCATGGCTCTCTCGAGTTTGCTGTCTAAGTCCCAAGCATCGTGTTGTTCAATCAAGTCGGTGAGCTGTCCTTGTTCCTCAACGAGGGCGTTCATCTCGTCGTCGGTGAGTTCTTCCATGAAACGTGCGTTCACTTCTTCATATCTCTTCAAGATGTCAACGACTTCTTGGATGCCTTCTTGAACGACTTCCTTAACGGTCTTGTTGTTGTCAAGTTCTGGTTCCTGGTCTAACATGCCGACAGAATATCCTGGAGAGAATACTACTTCGCCATTATATGCTTTGTCTTTGCCAGCAATGATTTTCAATAATGTTGATTTACCTGAACCATTCAAACCGATGATACCGATTTTAGCACCATAGTAGAATGATAGATAAATATCTTTCAAAATCTGTCTTGATGGTGGAATGATTTTACTTACACCAACCATCGAGAAAATAATCTTTTTGTCGTCAGCCATAATTT
>JAZRNQ010000147.1:0-33010 GCA_045648285.1 Bacteroidales bacterium
GAAATTCAAAAATTCAAAACCTCAGAAAAGTTGTAGAACATATAAATATGTTCAATGATATAAGAAAATAGAGTCGAGAAATCGGCTCTATTTTCATTTTTGAGTTTCTGAGATTTTGAGTTTTTATTGTATTGAATCCGCAACAATCTCCGCGATGTCTCTTACCTTGACAGGTGCCAATCTCGCGAATGTCTTCATACATAAAGGACATGCTGTCACTATCTCTTCTGGATTGTTATGCATCAAATCTTTAATAGAATTCTTCGTAATCTCATCACGCTCTTCTAATGTCATGGTCAAACTTCCGATACTGCCTCCGCAACAGACCGACATGTCTTTGTCGGATTTGCCTGATGTCAACAATCCTATATTGTCGATGATATTACGTGGTTCGTCGTAAATGCCAAAGGCACGTCCTAACTCGCAAGGGTCGTGGTAGACATAACGTTTGTCGTCTCTGTCGATGTCTAATCTTTCGCTTTCTATCAACTCGTTGATATACTGCGTGTGATGTAAAATCTCGATGCCTTCAAGCTGATATTCTTCTTTGAAAACCTTATAACAGATAGGGCAGGAGAGTACCAGTCTCTTCGCGCCAGAGTTTTTTATCAGTTCGGTGTTTTTCTCTATCAAAGCCTTAGCTTCTTTGACCTTACCCGTCAGCATCATCGGTCGTCCGCAGCAGATGCTTCCTTCCGCATCAAGGAACTCATAGTTCTCTTTTGCAATCTCAAATATCTTCTTCATCGAACGTGTGATAGTCGGAGTGAGATGCGACATACAACCAGCGAAATATAGAGTTTTTGAACTCTGAACTTTGAACTTTGAACACTGAACGGGTTCGGTCATTGAGCTTGTCGAAGTGCCGATGTTTTTGCTTTCAACAGATTCAGACTCCAAAGCTTGTTGTCTTGTTGTCTTGTTGTCTTCTAGTCTTTTTAAATACTCAAAATCCGACTTAATCTTGTAATAAGTCTTGTTACGTTGTGCTATCTTGATATCCAACGATTCGATGCCGAGCGGACATACTTCGATGCATTTTCCGCACATAAGACATTTCTCTGTCATGGCTTTGACGTCTCTTCTTCTCTTTCCTTTTCTTATGTTGCGGATGAAATAAACTGCCGTGTTTTTGTAGTTGTCTTTCACCTCACTCATAGGACATACGTCGATGCACATGCCGCAGCTCGGACAAGAATATATCTCTGCTAAGGCGTAGCCCTTACGTGGCTCCGTGGTCTTTAATCCAGCGTTGCGAAGTAGTATCAACAAGGCTTCTGCTGGTATGTGCATATATCGTGAGAATGGAAGCAATGTCATGAATATCGCAAGGTCGATGGAATATAACCACCAGAAAACCATGCTTAATGTCTCGTTATAATTGCCCCCGAACAATAATTCGAAACCGAGATATTTTGTCAAGAACGAGCCTCCCGCGATGTTAGCCATAGATGACTCTGCCAAGAAACGTAATGGGAAGATAGTCCATAATGACAAACGCACCAAGTCTTCTTTAAGACCGAATTTGGTGACACGTTTCAATCCTACTTTTCTCGGTTTTTTCTTCTTAACCACAGCGATGAAAATTCCGCTTATTATCATCAAAAGGAAGAAGTCCATCAGGAAACTATAAATCTGTGCTTTAAGACTTAATTCTTCAAGTGCGAAGTAACGGAAGAAAATCGGGAGGTATAAGTTCGACATCAATTTTGGCATGAATGGAACTTCCAATCCTCTCAATGGTGAGAATGCTATGCTTTCAAAATGCCCGACGATGATAATCATGAACCATCCTAGGGCGATGGACATGTGCATATAACCGAGTAGCGGTTTGCGTTTCCATATCTTTGTGTGAAGGAGGCAGTCGTTGACGAGGTCTCTGAAGTTTTTCCATGCCGACTTAGGATATATGAGCGAGCGTAAGAACTTGCGACGGTCTTCTTTAGGTAATTGAAAAACAATACGTATCATGCCGATGATGCAATACAAAAGCACGAATGTCATGCTTAGTACGAAAGGCAATACGAATGGGTCGAATAGTGGTCTCATATATTTTGTTCGTTATAAATTCTTGTTATTGAAAGTAATATGTTTCTTGTGTTGATGCCGCGGCTACATACCAACATGCACTTGCCACACATCATACATTTCTTTACTTTTTGCAAAGCTTCTTTTTCTTTGCCGCGTTGTAACATCAGGATTATCTGTCGGAAGCTGACGTCGGTGAACTTGCCCGCTGTGCAAGTGGCAGTGCATAATCCGCAAGCCATACAAGTCTTTATGTCGGGATTTAATGCTTCCAACTTGTTAAATAATTTTAAGTCGATATCATCCATCTGGATGTGCGAACTCTTTGATATGCTAAAACCGAAATCAATCATGGTTGAACTTTGAACTCTGAACTCTGAACTTTGAACTTTGAACTCTGAACTCTGAACCTTTAACTCCTAACTCCTAATTCCTAACTCCTAACTAAATACTGAAACACTTCCACTGCGGCTGCGCGTGCTTCTGCCAATGTCTCTGGCAGTGTCTTTGGTGCGGTGCATGCTCCTGCGACGAACACGCCTCTTTCTTTTGTGAGGTTCAATCCTGTGAAGATGTCGCGACTTTCGACGAAGCCGTCGCTGTTACTCTTGAGGTTGAGCATGTTCTGTATTCTCTCCACGCCTTCGGCTTTCTCCATGCCGCACATCAGAACCAATAAATCCAAGGTCATCTTCATCGGTGTTCCGAGCAAGGTGTCTTCTGCCTTGATGACGAGTTTGCCGTCGATGTTTTCCGACACCTCACAGACGCGTCCTCTCACACATTTGATGTCGAAGTCTTTCTGTGCCTTGAGATAAAGGTCTTCGTAGCCCCTGCCGAACATGCGTAGGTCCATGTAGAAACAATAGACGTCGGCATCAGGGAATTCTTCTTTAATCTCGCAGGCTTGCTTCAAAGCTGTGGCGCAGCAAACTTTAGAACAATAGGTGTTGTTGACTTTCACGTCTCTCGAACCCACGCAATGCACGAAGCCGATGCGTTTTGGCTCGTCGATGCGTTCGTCATCATGTGTCTTGAAATATTTTTCTAACTCGGCATTGGTGATGACATTATTGTAAATGCCGTAGCCGTATTCTTGTTTCTTCTCTGCCTTGAAGAGGTCGAAACCTGTGCATACGACGATAGCCGATACATCGTAAGTTTGTAGTGATGTCGTGTTATTGCGTCTTACATTTACGTGAAATATGTCGCCTTCTCTTTCTATATTGTCGATACGAGAATTCAATCTTATCTCGATGTCTTTGGTCTGTTCTTTTAATGTCTCGAGAAGCTTTTCAGCATTGTCGCTTGATGGAAACAGTCGGTCCCATTGTGCGAGATGTCCGCCTACTTTGTCGCTTCTCTCGATAATTATTGGTGTAAGTCCCAGAGTCTTCAGCTGATGAGCTGTCTCCAGTCCTGCAGGACCTGCGCCGATGATTAGTATCTTGTGTTCTTTCATAGTTGCTTGTGTTAGCCGTATGGCGTTGCCATCCGTTAAATGTATTTAAGCCTTTCAGGCTTTATTGTAATTTTATGTTAATAGGATTTATCGGTGTTCCAAGTTCTTTGTTGTTGACGCCTTTATATTTAGCTTTAGGGTCGTATTCTATTCCCATTTTTTCCAATAAAGGTTCTATTGCCACTTGGTGCATCTGCAATCCTAAGTCCCATGGTTTGTAGCCCATTACGAGACCTGCCACTTCTTCGTAGGTGAGGGCTGGTATTCCGTAGCCGTTTTTGCCGTATGTCTTGCCAGTCTGTTCCGCGATGACATATTGCCAGCGGTCTAAGAAATAAGGGCAGCCTGGACAGTTGGTGATTATCAAGTCGGGTTCGTAAGGTTCCATCGACTCGAATTTCTTATATGTGTTGGATAATGAATATCCGCGGTTGGCTTGTATGAAATACTGACGGAATCCGAAGCCGCAGCACTGACGGCGTTCTGGATAGTCGACGACTTCGCCGCCCCAGGCTTCTATCATGCCAGCAAGTACGTGAGGATATTCCGCGCCGCCGAAGCCTTTAGATGGAAACATCTTGGCATAATGACAACCGATGTGTTCCACTACTTTAAGAGGTTTTCCTGTCTTGACATTGACGAGCTTGAACTTGGCTTGCTTCGCAATCTCGTGACGGAACTTATATATAATATCGCTGGCGTGAGCGAGATATTTGGGTTTCACAAATTCTTTTTTGCATGAGTCCCAGAGATATTGACGAATCTTGGCTTCTAATTCTGGAAACTCGTGCCATGTCTCTAAGGTCTCAGTATAACAGCCGAACGAGGTGATGCAAGAACAGACATAGTTTTCGTAGCCGCTTTCGTGCATCAGCGCAAACTGACGAGCGATGATGGTCATGGCTGTCTCCTGTGGTATGCTGTCGCTGTGATATGCGATGCCGCCGCAGGTGGTGTGGTAGGCACTCTCGTAAAAGTCTTTGCCTAACTTATTTCTTGTGATGTCTAAAAATGTCACTTCCGATGCAGGGAAGAACGACTGACGGATGCAGCTTCTTACGTAGAAGTAATGGTCGTCAGGAATATCTTTTTGATAATCAGCCCAGATTTTTTGTTTTCCTTCAACTATCATGATTATCCTATGTTAAGATGTTTTTCACTATTGTTAACTGTGTAGACTTTCTTGAAATATTCTTCGTCGCTGAGGTTTTCTTTCTCTGCTTGACGATGAGCGTCGTCGATGACTTTGTTCATCAGCTCTGTCGCGCCGGTCACGTCGAAGATATTTTTCAGTTGGTCGAGGCTCTCTTGTGGAATCTTACGTAATCCGCCAGGACCGTCGCCATCGAGGTTGGAACCCATACGTTGATGTATGTCGTCGAGGTTTTCATTTATCCATTTTCCTACAGTGCCGAATTCCTTATGTTCGTCGTAACTGAAGTTGCGAGGATAAATGCAATATCCGTGATTTAAAATATTGCCGCATAAGTCTTTGACTAAGATATATTGCTGGCGGCCTTTCTCCGATTCCATGTAATATCCGGTCAGCATCGCGAGTTTGCGTAGTGCCATTATGATAAGACCGGGTGCATTGCCACGAGGACAGCGCGTGACGCACGACATACATTCTCCGCAGTACCAGATGGTGTCGCTTTTTAATAAGGCTTCAAGTTCGTCTTCATCTTTACGCTGAACGATGTTGACAATATTTTTGGGATTGTATTTGTAAAACTCGGCTGCAGGACAAACCGCTGTGCAGACTCCGCAGTTCATGCAGGCTTTCAAACCTTCCTTGATGCGATAGTCTTCCTGTAATTTTTCAAATAGGTGTCCTTTATATGATGTGTCTGACGACATAGATTCTGTTATTTTATTAAGTAAAATAATATATAGTAAAAATGTTTACTATTTTTAAAGCGAACGCAAAAGTAATAAAAAAACAGAAATAATGAGATAATGTTTTAGTGAAATTTTACAAGAACTAAGGCTATTGGCTGTTGTCACTATGTGACTTTTTAGAATCTCAGAAATTCAGAACTTCAAAACCTCAAAATTTTTGAGTTTCTGAGTTTTTGAGATTTTGAATTTTTATAATAGGATGGAAGCGTTAGGGATTGGAGCGGCATCCTTTTGGAGAGACGCAATATTTTGCGTCTATACATTAGCGGAAAGCCCGACGGCTTTGCCGGAACGCCCAAAAATAAGTCACTGAGACACCGAGTCTCTAAGACAACAAGATAAAGGAGTAGAGACGTATCGACACATTTAAAAATAAATAATATGTCGTTGATGCGTCTTATTAATTAGGAATTGTAGGGACTTTAACCCTTAGTCATTAGTCCTTAGTCCTTCAACAACGTCGTCGCAATCTATTTTCATCATGCAGTTGAAGTGTTTCCTTGGACATTCCTTGAATCCTAACTTACTGCATGGACGGCATTTGACGTCTTTACATTCGACGATGTGGCATTTCTCTTTTTCTTTTGGAAGATAAGGATACATGCCAAGTTCAGGGACGGTGTTGCCCCAGACAGAGACGATGTTTTTATGAAAAGCCGCCGCGATGTGCATCAAACCAGTGTCGTTGGTTAGAACAGACTTCGCTTTTTTCACAATAGAAGCCGACTGCTCCAGATTTATTTTTCCGACTAGATTTATGAGTTGCTGAGTTGCTGAGTTGCTGAGTTTTTGAGATTCTGAGTTTTTGAGATTCTGAGATTCTGAGATTTTATCTAAAATCTCATTCGCTCGTTCCATGTCATCAGGACCTCCGAGAAGTATGACTGGCTCGTTTAATTTCTGAATTATTTCAACGATTTTTACGGCAGGTAAAATCTTGGTCTTATATGTTCCGCCGATGACGAAAGCGTGATATCCTTTCTGGAAATCTTCTGGAAGTTCACTCAAAGGATAATCATTTTTTTCTGAGATGAAGAAGTCGAGTCCTTGATAGTCATTTTTTACTCCTAATTTCTCAACGGCTTTAAAATATCTGTCGACGATATGAATGTCGGGCATGAGGTTTATTTTGAAAGTCGTGAGCAAGAACTTCTTGAAATTGAGTTTCGGGAATGAACTATGTGGTTTGTGCAAAGCGCGAGTTACTCGTAAGCTTCTTTTATTTTTTTGTAAGTCAACGATATAATCGTAATTCTCAAGCTTGAGTTCTTCTATGTTTTTCTTTAAAGAATCATCGTATTCGTACACCTTATCAATATAAGGGTTTGTCTTGTAAAGACTGCTGAACTTCTTTTTCGTAAGAACATGAATCTCTACGTCGTCAATCTGATTTTTCAGACAACGAATTACTGGTGTGGTCAGCACTATGTCACCTATTGAACTAAAACGAATTACGAGTATTTTCATATTTTAACTAAGAACTAAAGCTGTTGAACTAAGAACCTTTAGACGTGTCAATGTGTTTTTATTTTTTAGGTTACATTGACGCGTCTCTACCAATTTTAATTATGAATTATGCATTATGCATTATGAATTGACTTAAGTTTTTCATCTCTAAAAATCAACTCCACTGTCTCTTCATAAACATCTAAGTTGTTTATTTTCTTCACCTTTCTCCAGATATTTTGTGGGTCTTCGAAAGAATTCATGAGATAAGACCAGAGTTCTTTCATACAGCCGATTATCTTAGGACTTCCGCCTGCGTGACGTAGTCTTTCAAGATAAAGCGATACTATGAAGTGATGCAGCTTCTTTTTTCTTTCTTCGTCGTCGAATGTCTTTCCTTTTATCTCATCGGCAAGGAACGGATTGGTTAGCAAGCCTCTGCCGAGCATAAACATCGACACTGAAGGTAGTTTATCGCTGATGCGTTTGAAGTCATCGACGGAGAAAATGTCGCCGTTATAAACCAAAGGGCGTTTGATGAGCGGAGCTATCTCAGCGAATCTGTCAACGTCGGCATTGCCAGTATAAAGCTGCTTTCCAATTCTTGGATGAATGATGATTTCGCTGAAAGGATAGTCGTTGAAGCTGTCGATAAGCTCGTCAATCTCAGTGTCTTTGAAATAACCGAGACGGCATTTCAGACTGAATTTTATATCAATATTGTTGAATACCTTATCAAAAATCTCTCTTACTTTCTGAGGTTCTGCCATGAGTCCGCAGCCTCTTGTCTTGTTGGCGACTCTTGGGAAAGGGCAGCCCATGTTAAGGTTGATTTCCTTGTAGCCCATCATCTGACATTGGTTGGCGAAACGTATTATCTCTTCTGCGTCGTTGCCTAGTATCTGTGGTGTCAAGGTGTTGACATCGTTGAAGTTGATGTCAATTTCTTCTCCTCTCAGGCTTCTGCTGTTTTCTTTGTGGATGCCAGTGAAGAATGGAGTGTAGAACTTATCTATTCCACTGAAATATTCCTTGAAAAGGTTGCGATAGACAGCATCGGTGATGCCTTGAAATGGAGCTAAACTTAAGGTAATCATCTCTTTTTTATTGATATTACTAAACTAAAACATAAGACAAGCATTGCTACGAAAGAAGCTGCTCGGTATATATAATCGCCATGACGCGAATAGAATGTCATCTCGTCATTGACATTTAGGGTGTTGCGTAAGCCAATAGGTTCCCAGTAATTAGTATGTTCTATCACGTCGCCTCTCTGATTGATGAATCCGGAAATGCCGGTGTTGGCAGAACGTGCCACGCTACGACGGTTCTCGATGGCACGAAGCTTAGACATCTCGAAATGCTGCCTGTGACCAGGGGTGTCGCCCCACCAGCCATCGTTGGTGATTACAAATATCATGTTGGCTCCATTCCTTACAAAATCAGCGACATAAGCACCGAAGACTGACTCGTAACAAATCATAGGAGCAACTTTATATTTTCCATAATTAAATACAGTAACCGTATCTTCAGATTTCAATGTTCCCACTGTTCCACCTAAGTCAATAGCTAAATTTCTTAATGGTCGCATGAACCACCACGATGGCATCATCTCTACGCCAGGTGTCAGCTTCGACTTCTGATGTATCTGTATGTCAGCTGTATCGTTGATAGACAAGGCTGTATTATATGAGTAATAATATTCATCTGCGTCGTAGAACTTACGTGCTGCGAAGTCGTCTTTGTCGTATGCCATTCCTAAGGTGCTGGCACCGACGATATATGTGACATTATTGTTCCTTGAAAAGAGTTTAGACTCATTTATAGAACGATAGAACTTTATCTTTTCCAACCAGATACCTTCGTGAATCGTCGATTCTGGACTTACTACAAAACGTGTGTTCTCTGTTATCAGTGGCTCAGCGACATCGAAGTTACGGTTTAAAATCTCAGCGGCACTGAGATGGAATTCTTCATTATAAGGGTCGATATTAGGTTGTGCAACAACGACTTCCACTTCTTCGCCTTTCTCTTCATAAGAATGATACATAATCTTACTTGCAATTATCGGAATGAGAACTACTGCAAGGAAGAGGAGGAGTTGAGGAGTTGAGGATTTGAGGAATTGAGGAGTTGAGGAATTGAGGAATTGAGGAATTGAGGAATTGAGGATTTGAGGAGTTGAGGATTTGAGGATTTGAGGAATTGAGGAGTTGAGGGTATGAGGGTTTGCGGTCACTGAGCTTGTCGAAGTGCCGAGGTCTTGATTTTTGCCTTCGACAGGCTCAGGCACCAAAGCTTGTAGTCTTGTAGTCTTGTAGTCTTGTAGTCTTTTTAAAACTTTATAAGCAAGTATATTTGTCAAAAGAACCCAAATCGTTCCGCCTGCTGTTCCGGTGAACTCATACCATTGTACCCAGGTGTGGTTATGTGAGAATACGTTTCCTATGTTGAGCCAAGGCCAATTGAGTTGCCATGTAAGATGCAGGTTTTCAAAGGCTAAGAAGAATAATATCAGAAGGAAAAATCCACCTTTGTTGTGAAATATCTTTTTTCTTGTGATATGATAAAGCCAGAATGTCGTCGCCATGAAGGTGCTGTTGAGCAATATCATAGCGATGGAACCTGCTGGTGTGCTGTTCCAAACCCACCATGTTGTGAGTGAATTCCAAACTAAAAATGTCAAAAACGATAAGCCGAAAATGCCATCTCTCTTGTTGTCTTGTTGACTTGTTGACTTGTAGTCTTCTAAAAAAATCAGTGGTACAAAAGCGATGAATATCAAAGGTGTGAATCCTGATGTCGGCCATGATGCTGCAATCAAGAGGCCGCTTAATAAGGCTAAAGAAATCTTGGTAATATTCTTCATCACTTCATTTTGAAATAGTTAAAAATCTTGAAGCTGTCGTCAAGGAATATCAATTGCGCATTGCCGTTGCGTTCGATTTGGTTAATGCTTTCTTCAAACAGCTCTGTGATTAAGTCGATGTTGTTGTTTGAAATGAAAGGAGCGAAGTTTCTCAAGAAGGCTTTCTCATCTTCTGGAAGTAATACGTTATTCATCAAGCCGTTGTTGATAAACAAGGCATTATGGAATAAGTTAAGTCCGTATGCAAGAAATTCCTTTTGTTTCTCTCTTCCAAGAGGTTTAATGTCGTTGGCGATAAAGTCGATGAGTTCGGGTGCGCTGAACTTGAAGCAGTAGCGCATCCATTTCTGGAAGCAAGTGAAATATATCTTCTCATCATCTTGATTGTCGATATAACTATTCGCAAGAATCCAGTTGCCTTCCGACAAGACTGCTGCGTTATGAGCTGTTTCTTCGTTGCAATGGTATTTCTTTACAAGTGCTTCTCTGACTTCGTTATATGATAGTTTAGGAATTTTCATCAGGACGGTACGAGAACGTATCGTCATAAGTAATTCCTCTATATTTTCTGATACTAAGATAAATAAGGTTTTCTCTGGCGGTTCTTCTACTAGTTTGAGTAGCTTGTTGGCAGCTTCGATATTAAGTCTTTCAGCCATCCAGATTATAGCTACTTTGTATTCAGACTCGTAAGTCTTTAGGTTTAGCTTTCTGATTATTGATGAAGCATCGCGTACGTTGATAATGCCTTGTTTGTTCTCAACATTGAGTGCGTTATACCAATTTGAAAGGTTGGCATAGCAGTCGCACGACTCCAGATATTCACGCCATTCTGTCAAGAAAAGGTCTGACTCAGGATTTGTCGTGATAGTTTTGTTTGTCGTAGAAGGAAATACAAAATGTAAGTCGGGATGTGCTAGGTTGTTGAATTTCTTACATGAAGGACATTCTCCGCAGCTGTCGTTCTCTCTTTTGTTGGTACAATTGATATACTGCGCATAGGCGATTGCCAATGCGAGTTTTCCTGTTCCTTCCGGACCCAAGAACAACTGCGCATGGGCAATACGATTTTCCTTTACGCTCTGTATGAGTTTTTTCTTAATGTCTTCGTGACCTATAATCTGAGAAAACAACATAATTATGCATTATGAATTATGAATTATGCATTGTTTTCAATCCATTGTGTTACTTCTTCGAGTTGAAGAGCAGGGACGTCCATCTTGTTTTTCTTACGGAGTCCGTTCAGCTTCTCACGAAGCGCTGCTGGCTTCTCAGCTTTCAGCATTTCTACTGCAGTGTAACCTGCGTTGATGAGGACCTTAGCCCATACTTCAGGAACGCCGATAGCCATGAAGTCTTGTTCTGTAGCTACTTTCTTGACTTTTTCAGGACGCATTGTTGGGAAGAAGAGAACTTCTTGGATTGCGAGCTGACCTGTGAGTAACATCACGAGACGGTCGATGCCGATGCCCATACCTGATGTTGGAGGCATACCATATTCCATAGCGCGTAAGAAGTCTTGGTCGATGAACATAGCTTCGTTGTCGCCGCGTTCTGAGAGTTTCATTTGTTCTTCGAAACGTGCGCGTTGGTCGATAGGGTCGTTCAACTCTGTATAAGCGTTGGCGAGTTCCTTGCCGTTAACCATCAACTCAAAACGTTCTGTGAGTTCTGGGTTCTCGCGGTGACGTTTACATAATGGTGACATCTCGACAGGATAGTCTGTGATGAATGTAGGTTGGATGTAAGTGCCTTCGCATTTTGCTCCGAAGATTTCGTCGATGAGTTTGCCTTTACCCATTGTGTCGTCGATTTCGATATCGAGGTTTTTACATACTTCGCGAAGTTGTGCTTCGTCCATGCCTGTGATGTCGACGCCTGTCTTTTCTTTGATAGAGTCGATCATAGAGATGCGTTTGAAAGGACGTTTGAAGCATATTTCGTTGTCGCCGACTTTCACTGTGTCAGTGCCGAACACCTCTGTCACGACGCGTTCAATCATTCTTTCTGTGAAGTCCATCATCCAGATGTAGTCTTTGTAAGCGACATAGATTTCCATACATGTGAACTCAGGGTTGTGAGTGCGGTCCATACCTTCGTTGCGGAAGTTACGTGAGAACTCATATACGCCGTCGAAGCCACCAACGATGAGACGTTTGAGGTAAAGCTCGTTAGCGATACGCATGTACATTGGGATGTCGAGTGCGTTGTGATGAGTGATGAAAGGACGTGCTGTTGCACCACCAGGGATTGATTGTAAGATTGGAGTCTCTACTTCGAGGTAGCCGCTTTCGTTGAAGAAGTTACGCATTGAGTTGATAATCTTAGTACGAGCGATGAAGATGTTCTTCACATTTTCGTTAACGACTAAGTCAACATAACGCATACGATAGCGTTGTTCTGGATCGGTGAAAGCATCGTAGATGACGCCGTCTTTTTCTTTTACGATAGGAAGTGGACGCAATGACTTGCTGAGCACTGTCAATTCTTTTACGTGGATTGAAACTTCGCCAGCTTGTGTGCGGAAGACGAAACCTTTAACGCCGATGAAGTCGCCGATGTCGAGGAGACGTTTGAAAACCACGTTGTATAATGTCTTATCTTCGCCAGGGCAGATTTCGTCGCGTTTGATGTAGATTTGTACACGACCGTGAGCGTCTTGAAGCTCGCAGAATGAAGCTGCTCCCATGATACGACGGCTCATGATACGACCGCCGATACTTACGTTCTCGAATTTTGATAAGTCGTTGTCATCGAATTCTTCAGCTATTTGTGCTGTGTTGACATTGACTTCGTAAGCTGCCTGTGGATAAGGATTGATGCCTAATTTGTATAACTCGTTTAATGAGTTCCTTCTTATTTGTTCTTGTTCGCTTAACATAATATGTTGATTTTTCTTAAATTCTATTAAACTTGCAAATATAAGAAAAAAGTCAACAAGACTACAAGACTACAAGACAATAAGTTTTTTTTAGTTAGGAGTTAGGAATTATTTTATTACCTTAATAACTTAGCAACTCAGTAACTCAGCAACTCAGTGACTTATAGACTTTAATTGCCATCGGTATTGCTAGTAGGAATGTGAAAACGTCGGCGATGGCTTGTGTCATCTCCACGCCTTGCAAGCCGAGGAATAATGGTGTGATGTATAATATTGGAAGGAAGAATATTCCTTGACGGCACATGGATAATATAGTTGCAGGCCATGTCTTTCTCAATGTCTGCAGCAGCATATTCGTCGATGTTGACAGTCCGATGAGAGGGAATGAGATGCATTGCCATCTCAGCACTCTGCTGCCTATCGCGATGAGTTCTGCGTCTTCGTTTCTGAAGAAGCTGATGATTTCTGGTGCGAATATAAATCCTAATGTTCCGGAGAAAAGCAAAAACATCGTCATGATACTCATCGTGAAGGTGTACGACTCTCTTACTCTAGAGTATAGTTTAGCTCCGTAGTTGAAGCCGCATATCGGCTGGAATCCTTGTCCGATGCCTAGCACAATGGAGAAGGCGAACATCATACATCGTGAGACGATTGAGAATGCCGCGATAGTAGATGCTTCGTGACCAGCAGTGGCGTATATCGCGGCAGAGTGGTTGAGGCATATCGTTGCAGTACAAGCTAATACCTGACGACATAACGATGGCAACCCTCCGTCTAATATCTGTTTGTAATGTTCTAAGGTAGGAGAGAAGTTTCTCAGTTTGATGTGGACGTTGCCACCCATGCGAGTGCCAGCAAGTAATATTATCCAGCTGACAATCTGGCTTATGAGTGTGGCTAATGACGCGCCTGTCACGCTCATGTCGAGGAGCAGGATGAAGACTGCGTCGAGAATGATGTTGAGCACTGCGCCCGATGTTATTCCTATCATGGCATAACGTGCGTTGCCTTGCAGTCGCAGCTGGTTGTTGAGTGCCAGTGCCGACATCATGAAAGGCGTTCCTATCAGGATGTAGAATAGGTAGTCGTTAGATTGTGATATTATGTCGGGTGTAGCGCCGATGGCTCTCGATAATGGAGTTAAAAATATCAGCCCCAGCAAGCCTGCTATTGCTCCGAAGATGAAAGGCGACAAGAAACCGGTAGCTGCCATTTTCTCTGCGTCGGAGTAGTTACGTGCTCCCAGAGCCTGCGAGATGAAGTTGCCGGAGCCGTGGCCGAAGAAGAATCCTATGGCGTTGATGAATGTCATATACGCGAACGACACGCCGACGGCCGCTGTGGCCTCGGTGCTGATATGTCCCACGAAGGCGGCGTCGATGATGTTGTATAAAGACGTCACAAGCATGCTGATGATAGTAGGCCCCGACATCTTAAGCACTAGCTTCTTGACAGGCGACTGTGTCATCAGGGCGTAACGCTCGTCACGCTTGCGTTGGTCTTCTTCCGCGTTATGAATCCTTTGATGTGCCACTGATATTATTTTTTGACGATAGGCATTTCTCTCATTGCAAAAGGCTTAGGTGAGATAGCCAAGACGGGAGCTATCTGGAATCGCTTGAAGTCGTTGCGATAGACCATTCTCACTGTTTTGTTCACTATAGCCTCGTCGAAGCCTTGTGCTATGATTTCTTCCGCACTCTTCGAACATTCGATATATTGATAAAGTATAGCGTCCAGGACAGGATAGTCTGGAAGACTGTCGGTGTCTTGTTGGTTAGGACGCAGCTCTGCTGATGGCGGTTTGTTGATAGTGTGCCATGGCACTATCTCCTTGTCGCGGTTGATGTAGCGACAGAGTTCAAAGGCTTCGGTCTTGTAAAGGTCGCCGATGACGGAGAGGCTTCCGCAGAGGTCGCCGTAGAGTGTTCCGTAGCCGACAGCAGCTTCGCTTTTGTTACTTGTGTTTAACAAGATGTTACCGAATTTGTTTGATATTGCCATCACTATGACGCCGCGGCTTCTTGCCTGAAGGTTTTCTTCTGTGACATCGAAAGGCATGTCTTGGAATATTGGTTTCAAGGTCTCTTCGAAAGCGTCGAAGGCTGTCTTGATAGGTACGATGTGATATGGACATCCGAGGTTTTCTGCAGAGGCGATGGCGTCGCTGACGGAATGGTCGGTGGAATATTGCGATGGCATCAAGACACCTAATACGTTTTCTGGTCCTAAGGCTCTGGCGGCTAGTGCTATCACGAGGGCGGAGTCTAATCCTCCGGATAATCCTAATACGGCTTTCTTGAAGCCTTGTTTGTTGAAGAAGTCACGGATGCCGAGGACGAGAGCGTCGTGTATGAGTTCCATCTTTGAAGGGATGACTTGCTCGTCTTCTTTCTTCATGGAGATGAAAAGCTCGCAGTCGAATGTCGTTACCTCTTCTTTAAAGAATGGAAGGCTCTTGACGATGTAGCCGTTATATCCGAATACCATGGAGCCACCGTCGTAAATCAGGTTTGCGTTGCCGCCAATCTGGTTGACGTAAATCAATGGTATCTCGTGTTTTAATGCTGTCATGCGGAGAATCTCTCTTCTCTTGGCAGCACGCTGATAGTCGAATCTGTCGGCAGCGAGGTTGACGATAATCTCTGGTTTTTCTTCAAAATCGTCGATGCGGTTTGTCATGAGGAAGTCGTCGTCACCGGTGTTGTATAAGTCTTCGCCAATGGTGACTGCTACTTTCATGCAGCCGAGTTGTAATATGTTGGTTTCGTCTGCTGGTTCGAAATATGTAGTGACGTTTTTCTTCTTGAAGACCTGACGTTTGCCCTGATGTAAGAAAATTGCAGCGTTGAAGAGCGGCTTGCCTTTGCCTGAGGTGTTTCTTACAGGCACACCTATTAATAAAGGTATGTCGTTGCATCGTTCTGCGATTTCGTCGATGGCTTTCTCGCAACGCTCGATGAAGTCGGAGTAGCCTAATAAGTTATAAGGAGGATAGCCACATAGTGATAATTCTGAGAACACCACTAATGAGGAGTCTTTAGCTTGTTGAGCAGCGGCGATGATTTTTTCTTTGTTGCCATCGATGTCGCCGATGATGAGATTTATCTGGGCTAATGTGATTTTCATTTTTCAAAGATTAAAACATGAAACCAATTTCTAAACATAAACTGTTTAGCATTATATTATGTTGAAGAGAGTTATGCTTTTTGTATATGTTGGCGAAGTTGTCGTTATATTTTAAAGCGAAAGTTAAACAACTTGATTTATATACATTGTATTCAAATCCTAATTTAAGTATCCAGCCATGGCGAATCTTGCTGAGTTCATCTTTGAGTAGAGAGCCATCTGAATTCAAACAGATGCCTAGTCCGTAGCCTATGTTGCTGAATATTCTAAAGTCGTTGAAACTCTCGGTTCTCATTATGAAAGTTAAAGGTATTTCAAGATATTGGCTTTCGATTTTACAGTGCTGTGACACCATAATGGTATCGTTAGTTCCTAAATAGTCGTATCCTCCTTTTTGGTTCATGATATTGAATCCCGTTGAAAAACCGTAGTTTTCAACAAAATAGAAATTACCAACGAAACCCCAGTTGAAGGAAAAATAATTCTCGGTCTCGATGATGCTTTCCAATTTTGTGCTTGTCATATTGAGAGCTGGACTTGCATTTAGTCCAAACTGAAATGGCTTGTATTGTGCGAAACCATTGATTGACATTATAATAGTAAAAGCTATTACTAATATTATTTTTTTCATTTTTTTAAATTCATTTTCAAAGTACGAAATTACAATTTTTTTTACTATCTTTGTTAAAATTTTAAAAAATGAAAACTATGAAAAAAGCATTCTTATTATTAGCAGTACTATTTGTTACTCTTACAGCAAACGCACAATTCGACATCTGTGTCGGTCCTAAAGTAGGTTATCAAACAACAAGCTTGTCAATGGATAAGCAGACTATCAAGTCTGATTTCAAGAGCAATATGACATTCGGTGTTTTCGGTCGTATTACTTTCAAAAAATTCATCCTTCAACCTGAGTTGTTGTATTTCAAGACCGGTGATATTTTCGAAGTAAGTGTCTTTGAAGATACTCCAGATTGGCTTCCTGATGTAAAACCAACATTCACCATTAACCAAAGCAACTTAGCTCTTCCTGTTTTCGTTGGTTATCAATTACTCGACTTAGACCTAGTTAAGGTGAGAGCTAATGTGGGTCCAGTATTCTATTTCACTATGGGTAAGACAGAATATACTGCCAACATAATGGGAACAGAGACAACCAAGAAAGTGGAGTCTGTAAACGAAGACATGACAATAGGCGCAGCTCTTAACTTCGGTGTTGACGTATGGCGTTTTGCTTTGGATGTCAACTACAGCTTAGGCTTGACAGATGTATATGAAGATGAAATAGAATTAGGTCCATACGAATTTGAAGTAGGTGACAATTCAAGACAAAATATCTTCACAGTGACATTAGGATTTAAACTTTTATAATGGCTAATGGCTAAAGACAAAAGACTAAAGGGATTCTCTTTAGTCTTTTTGTTTTTTACATATTTGGTTTATGTAATTAATTCATATCTTTGAGAGTCGAAAAACATAATCTTTATTCAAACAAAAAATATATGAATAACAATAATATAGATAAAACGTTTTTTATAAATAACAGAAAGAATTTCGCAGCGAAGATGACGAAGAACTCGGTGGCTGTATTCTGTGCCAATGAGGAGATGCCTCGTAATGGTGACCAGTTCTATCCTTATCGTCAGCAGTCTGACTTCTTCTATCTCACTGGCATCGACCGTGACTGCGCATATCTTATTTTATGTCCAAGTCATCCAAATCCTGCTATGCGCGAGATTCTCTTCGTGGAGCCTTATAGCGAAAATAAGGTGATATGGCGCGGCGAGATGATAGACGCTAAAGAAGCTGCTGAGATATCTGGAGCTGTTAACGTGATGTATAGCGACAGCTTCAACTCTGTGCTTCAAGACATAGCTCTCTCCTGCGATACTATATACCTCAACACTTTCGAGTATCCTCGCTATGAATGTAAGGTCGTTACTATCCAGCAGCGTTTCATCGATGAGATAAAAGCGAAGTTCCCTCTGCATAAATTCGAACGCACAGCACCTATATTAAATAAGCAGCGTATGATTAAGTCGCAAGAGGAAATCGAGGTGACAAAACAAGCCTGCGACATCACTGCAGAAGCTTTCCGTCGTTGCCTTAAAACTGTGAGACCTGATGTTTATGAATATCAGATTCAGGCTGAGATAGAATACATTTTTAAATATAATGGTGCAAACGGCCACGCCTATTATCCAATAGTAGCTGCTGGCAAAAACGCCTGCTGTCTTCATTACTCGGCAAACAACAAAATATTGAAAGACGGCGACTTGATTCTCTTCGACATAGGCTGTGAATATAAAAACTATTCCTCCGACTTGAGCCGCACCATCCCTATCAACGGAAAATTCACTGAAAGACAGAAAGACTGTTACAACGCAGTGCTTCGCGTCATGAAGGAAATAACTAAATTATATAAGGTGGGCGGAACCATCGACGAGATTAACAGAACGACATATAAGCTGATGGAAGAAGAGATGATAAGACTAGGTCTCTTCACGGCGCAAGATGTAGTAAATCAAGACCCTGATTTTCCTTTATATAGGAAATATCTTCCACACGGCATGGCGCATCATATCGGCCTTGATGTCCACGACAGCGTAGATAAGTTCGAACCTTTCAAGCCAGGAATGATACTCACTTGTGAACCTGGAATCTACATCAGAGAAGAAGGTATTGGCATCCGAATCGAAAACGACTTGCTCATCACAGAAGGCGAACCGATTAACCTCTTCGAAGGACTTCCAATCGAAGTGGAGGAAATTGAGAGAGCAATGCATAATTCAATTCATAATGCATAATGCATAATGCATAATTAATGTAGAGACGTATCATATTACACAATAAAAATTAACAATATGTAATTGCTGCGTCTCATGTGAATTGGAAATTGAAAATTGAAAACTGAAAATTAAAATAAAAAATAATAAATTTGGACAAAGACTGTTGACTGTAGTCCGTTGTCCGTTGACTTTTAAAAAAATAAACAACATGAAAAAGACATTATCAATTTTGGTTCTCATGATTTTCATGGGATTGGGTTTTGCTTCAAAAGCACAGAATCTTCAAGTTATGTACGACTTTGGTGGTGAACGTCAATATGTCACAACAACATTTGAAATGTATAAAGCCGACAAATGGGGTGGCACTTTCTTCTTTGTAGATTTCTATCATAATGGAAAAAATGCGCCTAATAATTATGGTATGATGGGAACTTATATGGAAATTGAACGTTCCTTGAATTTCTGGCAGGATTCTAAGTTGAAGAATTTAAGCGCACATGTTGAATATGCTGGCGGTCTCGGCGTGATACCTCCTGGAATCGGTTATAACATCAACAACACATGGATGTTCGGTGCTGAGTATTTCTTACATTCAAAAGACTACAGAAACACTTTGACAGCGGCTGTTTTGTATAAAGGAATCATCAAGAAAGACCAAATGGTTCCTCTGCAAATTTCTTTGGTGTGGGGAATGCAAGACATCTTCAATGTGAAAGGTTTGAGATTCTGCGGTTTTGCTGATTTATGGTGGGAAAAGAATATTTGGGTAGATAAGATTATTCCATATACAACAGAGTTCAGCTTCATTACAGAACCTCAGATTTGGTATAACGTAGGTCAATTCTTCAACTGCCCTAATCTTAACATCGGCGGCGAAGTTGAAATGTCATATAACTTCAGCGGCTTGTTACAAGGAAAAAGATTCTATGTCAATCCATGCTTAGGTGTGAAGTGGGATTTTTAAGTAATTCATAATGCATAATTCATAATGCATAATTAAGAGACGTGTCAATATTGTCATTGATACGTCTCTTTGTATTTAGGCAAAATTTTAACACTTTTTTCGATATAAAAAAGAATCTAAAAAGATAATTTTTCCAACAAAAATCATTATCTTTGTTGCAATGAAAAATGGCAGTTGGCTAATGGTTAATGGCTAAAGGTTAATGGCTAAAGGCTAATGGCTAAAGGTTAATGGCTAAAGGTTGTTAAAAAAGATTAATAAATGTGGACGAAGACTGTTGACTGTTGTCGGTTGACTGTTGTCCTTAAAAAAATAAAAATACTATGTTTTCAAAAGAAGTTTTCGCTGGCCGTCGCGCCGCTTTATTAAAATCAGGTCTCAAAGGTATAGCATTCTTCCCTGCTAACGACGAGGCTTCTCTCAATTATCCTGACAACACTTATCGCTATCATCAAGATAGTAACTTCGCTTATTTCTTCGGCCTCGACACTCCTGACTTGGTCGGTGTGCTTGACTTCGAATCTGGCGAAGAAATCCTTTTCGGTAGAGAAATAACAATAGATGATATCATCTGGTGCGGTAATCTCCCTTCTCTTACAGAACAAGGCGAGATGATTGCTGTGAAACAAACCCGCGACATCAACGGTTTCGGTGAATACCTCCGTGAAGCAGTGGCTAAAGGAAGACAGATTCACATGTTGCCTCCTTACCGCGGCGATATGAAAATAAAACTCGCTAAATGGTTCAACACCGACATCGACAGCCTTTCAAAATATGTAAGTCAAGAGCTTATCCAAGAAGTCGTTAAACTTCGTGAAATCAAATCTGATGTCGAGATTGAAGATATGGAAAAGGCAGCTAACACTGCTTACTTCATGCACACCACAGCGATGAAGATGTGTAAGCCAGGCGTCATCGAACAAGAGATTGCTGGTGCTGTTGAAGGCGTGGCTATATCAAACGGCTTCGGTGTTTCTTTCCCAGTGATTTTAAGCATGGACGGTCAGACACTCCACAACCACAATCATAATGGCATACTCCAAGAAGGCAGAATGATGGTCTGTGACGCAGGTGCTGAGACAAAGAACTACTACGCATCCGACTTCACACGTACTATCCCTGTAGGCGGTAAGTTCAACTCACGTCAAAGCGACATATATAATATAGTGTTGAAGTCTAACATGGCTGTCATCAACAACACACGTCCAGGCATCAGATATTTCGACATGCACACTTTGGCAGTGCGTACCATCATCGAAGGCTTGAATGCAATAGGCTTGATGAAAGGTAATGTCGACGATGCATTGGCAGTCGGCGCTCATTATTTATTCATGCCTCACGGCTTGGGTCATGCTCTCGGTATGGATGTTCACGACATGGAAGGTCTCGGTGAAAACAACGTAGGCTACGACGCAGAAACACCACGTGCAACACAAGAAGGTTTCAGAGGATTACGTTTCGGTAAGTTCTTGAAACCAGGTATGGTCGTTACAGACGAGCCAGGTATCTATTTCATCCCAACATTGATTGACATCTGGAAAGCAGAAGGCAAACACAAAGAATTCATCAACTACGATAAAGTTGAGACATTCAAAGACTTTGGCGGAATCAGAATCGAAGACGACTTGTTAATCACAGCAGAAGGCAACAGAGTTCTCGGTCGTCCGATACCAAAGACAGTGGCAGAAGTTGAAGCCTGCTGCGCTGAAGGAAAAGAATGGATGAGAATTCCTGGAATTATTTAAATTGAAAATTAAAAATTAAAGGCTGCATTAAGCAGCCTTTTTTTTATATGATACATCCAAAGTGTTTTTCGTCGCCGATTGTGGTCTCAGGTCCGTGACCGCAGTGGCATACCGTCTCGTCAGGGAGTTCGTAGAGTTTGAATTTGATGCTTTCTACGATTTGGCTATAAGAACCGCCAGGGAGGTCGGTGCGTCCTATGCCACGGCAGAACAAGGTGTCGCCGGTGATGAGGAAGTCTTGTTCTTCGCAATAGAAACAGCAGCATCCTTTGGCATGACCTGGAGTGTGAATAACTTCAAGTTCGTCCTCGCCGATTTTTATTATCTGACCTTCGTATAATTCAATGGTAGGATATAATGTCTTTTCTTTGTCGTAATCCATGCCGAAGGAGAAGGCATACGAATGAGCGTTCTTGAAATATTCGTAGCCGTCGGGATGTGAAGCCAGCGGTATGTCGTATTTCTTCGCAACAGAATAATTGCCCAAGATATGGTCGAAGTGGGCATGAGTGTTTAATATCATGAGAGGTTTCAGTTGGTTCTTTTCGATGAAATCGAATAAGACATTGTCCTCTCTGAGGTTACAATTTCCGGCATCCACGATGACACAATCTTTCGACTCGTTATATATCACGTAAGTGTTAACGCATATAGGATTAAAGCAAAAACATTTGATATTTAGCATATTTTTATATCGTTTAAAATTTCGCTATTTTAAGAAAAAAATCGAAACGAAATTGATTTTTCTTGATAAAAATTTTTGCTTAATATCAACAAATTTTTGTTGAAAAAAACAAAAAATCTTTAACGAATTATTTGTGTATGATATATCTTTTTTATAATTTAGCAAACGCAAAATTCGAGCGGGAATTTAATTTTTTTAAGGTATAATCTATTTAAAATCAATACTTAAGTAATGAGTAAGAAAGTTAATAAAACACAAGATTTGTTTTTAGCAATGGATTTTGAAGATAATTCAGTTGTTGAAAAATCTAATGAAAAGATTTTGGTAGATGATAAAGAAAATTTAATTTCTGAAGAACAAATTTTTAATAAAAATACTGAAAACAATTTTGACAAAATGAAAAACAAAGAGTATAAGATATATTCTGTTGAGGAAGTCAAAGAGGCTACCATAAAATATTTTAATGGCGACCAATTAGCAGCTGATGTCTGGATGAACAAATATGCTTTGAAAGACAGCGATGGCAATATCTTCGAACTCACTCCTGACGATATGCATCATCGTATAGCTTCTGAGATAGCTCGCATAGAAAACAGATATCCTAATCCTATGACAGAGGAAGAGGTATTTGAAGTTCTTAAAGACTTCAGATATATCGTTCCACAAGGCAGCCCTATGGCTGGTATTGGTAACGACTTCCAGATTTCATCGTTGTCAAATTGTTTCGTCATCGGCACCAATGGCCAGTCTGACTCATACGGCGCTATCATGAAGATTGACCAAGAACAGGTGCAGCTCATGAAACGTCGTGGCGGTGTTGGTCATGACCTCTCACACATCCGTCCTGCTGGCAGCCCTGTCAAGAACTGCGCTCTTACTTCAACAGGTGTGGTTCCTTTCATGGAGCGTTATTCTAACTCAACAAAAGAAGTGGCACAAGACGGTCGTCGTGGCGCATTGATGATGAGTATCAGCATCAACCACCCTGACTCAGAAAGCTTCATCGACTCTAAGATGGAACAAGGCCGCATCACTAATGCTAACGTATCTGTCCGTATCAGCGATGACTTCATGAAGGCTGTCAAAGAAGGAACACCTTTCGTACAGAAATATCCTGTCGATTCAGACAATCCATTATATACAAAAGAGATAGACGCTAAGAAATTGTGGGATAAGATTATCCACAACGCATGGCAGTCAGCAGAACCTGGCGTTCTCTTCTGGGATACCATCACACGTGAGTCTATTCCAGATTGCTACGCTGACCTCGGCTTCAAGACATTGAGTACAAACCCTTGCGGTGAGATTCCATTGTGTGCTTACGACAGCTGCCGTCTTCTCGCTATGAACCTCTATAGCTACGTTGAACATCCTTTCACAGACAAGGCTCGTTTCAATGCTGAGCTTTTCGCAAAACACGTCGCTATAGCTCAAAGAATCATGGACGACATCATCGACCTCGAAATTGAAAAGATTGACGCTATCCTTGAAAAGGTCTACTCAGACCCAGAAAGTGACGAAGTTAAGAGATGCGAAGTCGAGCTTTGGAAGAACATCCGCAGAAAAGCTCTCCAAGGTCGTCGTACTGGTATCGGCATCACTGCAGAAGGCGATATGCTTGCAGCTCTCGGAAAACGTTACGCATCTGACGAGGCTATCGAGTTCTCTACATCAGTACAGAAACTTCTCGCTTTCGAAGCATATAAGTCATCAGTGAATCTCGCTAAAGAACGTGGTGCATTTGAAGTGTTCGACGCAAAACGCGAAGAGAACAACCCATTCATCAACCGTCTCCGCGCTATGGATGAAAACTTCTACCAAGATATGGTGAAGTACGGACGTCGTAACATCGCTATGCTTACCATCGCTCCAACAGGAACAGTAAGTATCTGCACACAGACAACATCAGGTATCGAGCCAGTTTTCATGGTGTCTTACAAACGTCGTCGTAAAGTAAATCCTAACGATAAGAATGCTAAGGTTTCTTTCACAGATGGTGAAGGTAACTCATTCGAAGAATATAATGTGTTCCACCCAAAATTCATCACATGGCTCGAAGTGAACGGATATAACGTTGAAGAAGTCAAGGCTTATGATGATGAGAAATTACAAGAGATAATAGCTAAGTCACCTTACTACAAAGCTACTGCTAACGACATCGACTGGGTTAGCAAGGTTAAGATGCAAGGCGAGATGCAGAAATGGGTCGACCACTCAATCAGTGTTACCGTTAACATTCCTGCTGAGACAACAGAAGAACTCGTAAGCCAGATTTATCAGACAGCATGGGAATGTGGCTGTAAAGGTATGACAATCTACCGTGACGGCTCACGCGCTGGCGTCCTCGTATCAAACAAGAAAGAAGAAAAGAAAAATTCTGAAAACGACATCGTTGAGACACATTCACCTGTACGTCCTAAGACTCTCGAATGTGACGTAGTACGTTTCCAAAATAATTACGAGAAATGGATTGCTTTCGTTGGTAAGATTAACAACAAGCCTTACGAAATCTTCCTCGGTAAACAAGACGATTTCTACTTGCCTCCTTTCGTTGAGACAGCATGGATTACAAAGAACAAAGGCGAAGAAGGCAGATCAAGATATGACTTGCAGTTCCAAGACAAACAAGGTTATAAAGTCACTATCGAAGGACTCTCACGTTCATTCAGCCCTGAGTTCTGGAACTATGCTAAACTTATCTCAGGTATCTTACGTCATGGTATGCCAATCACAAATGTCGTTACCTTGATTCAAAACTTAAGCGTTGACGAAGATAACATCAACGCATGGAAGAACGGTATCGCTCGTGCATTGAAACGCTACATCCCTGACGGAACAAAAGTTGATAAGGAAGTATGTCCAACATGTGGTGACGCTCTCGTCTATGAAGACGGCTGCAAACACTGCAAGAACTGCGGATATTCAAAATGCGGATAAAAAGTCTACAAGACCACGAGACTATAAGATAACAAGTAGAGACGTCATTCTTAATGGCGTCTCTATTTTTTTGCAACATTACCCCAAATATTAAGAGACGTATCAACAATACTTTTTTATTTCCAAAGGTATTGTCGACACGTCTCTACTTGTAGTCTTGTTGACTTGTTGCCTTATAGTCTTCTACTCCACAAACTTCAAGCTGTATAAGATGCTTTCCTGTTGTCGGAGAAGGTCTCTCTTTTCTTTGTTAGGATAATATATCCAGCCTTCTGCTGTGACAATCTTAGAACTTGTTGGGTCGACGATGCTGTATGACACGAAAGGTCCAGCCATGAAGTCGCCTACTACATTCCATAATCCGCGAGTCTCGACGGCATAGCCTGCAGGGAAATCGGTTAAGACTCTCGATGCTGGTTTAACAAATTCCTTGTCCGTTGTCATATATGAGCCATCGACAGGACCTGGGATGTATTTCTTTGCGATAGAGTCGCGGACCTTGATGATGTTGTTTGGGTTTAAGTCGGCAGTGTCTTTATAAGGTAATTCATAAATCAGGAATGCCATGCTCTTGTCAGCTTGTTCGTTACGAATCCACATGAAGTTGTCTTTGTCGATGCCGATGAAATAACCTTCAGGGACGTTCATGGTGACGCCGAATCTTTTCTTTATCTGAGACACTATCTTAGAATCTGTGGTAGGGCGGAAGAACTCCTGGAAGCGTTTTCTCTCGTTGTCGTCGAAGAGAAGCTTCAAGCCGTCTTTCTGTGTCTCGAAGGCTCTCACCCATGACTCTGGCGAGGCGGCTGTTATTCTTATCACAAATTGTGGTTCCGACATCCAGTTGCGTTGTGTCTCTACCATAGGATTCTTGATGTCTTTGTCAATCTTAGCGATGATGAGGTTACGATGTTTCTTGAACATGTCGTTCAAAGCGTCGAGGTTGATATGCGACACTCTGAAGTTCTTCTCTGGCTGTGGTAAGCCATATTGTTCCTGCTCGAAGAAATCGCGGACAGCCTGTCCCATCTGGCCTTTCCATTGTTCGTCGTTTTGTGTCACCAAGAGAATCTCTGATGAGCCACCGACAGAACGAGCTTTACTTGTTTCTTTTGCTTTCTCATCAACACATGATGAAAACGATGCCAACAATATAAGCATTACTGCTATCAATCTGATGTTTTTCATAATATTATTATTTGTCATTAATAATTCTTGATTTTTCATGAGACGCATCAACGACATCTTGTTTATTTTCATCGGTGTCGTCGACACGTCTCTACAATTCCTAATTCCTAATTTTCAACTTCTGTCCAATTCTTAAAACAGACTTGTCTGTTAAACCATTAAGTTTTTTAATCTGTTCGATGCTGATGCCGTATTTTTTAGAAATATCCCAGAGGTTGTCGCCCGATTTCACGGTATGGACAACGGCACCACCGTTAGTTGAGGTTTTAGTAGGAGGATACACTTTCAGTTTCTGACCTACGCTCAAGGTTGTGCTTTTAAGATTATTCCATTCTTTGAGGTTTGTCACCGTACATTGATATTTCTTAGCTATGATGCTGAGGTTTTCGCCAGACTTCACAGTGTGTATCTTCTGTTCTGTGGAGCGTTCCACTGGCTTGCTGTTACCTGCTTGTGCCATAGGCGCGCCAGAGCTGTAGACGATGAGTTTCTGTCCAGGATAGATGGTTGTGCTTTTCAGTTTATTCCATGTCTTGAGCTGGTTGACGCTGATGCGGTATTTGTTGGCTATGCTTCCGAGGCTCTCGCCGCTCTTCACGATGTGGACGCTTCTGTCGCTCACCTTTTTCATCTCTTCTTCCAGTTTCGCTCTGTCGATGCCTTTCTTGGTCTTGAAGTTATATATCTCTTTTTCGTGTACGAGGAAGGTGTCGATGTATCTCTCTGGAAGTCGTAGCGACATAGGTGTCTTGGCGTCGGCAGGGATGATGTTTGCCTTGTATTGAGGGTTGAAGAATTTGATGTCTTCCATAGGGATGCTGAGCATCTCGTGGAGCTGGTCGAAGTGAAGAGGCTGGCGTATTGTCACGCTATCGACACCGTCGGCCATGATGCCAGGGTCGGTAGGGTAGAGGTTATGTTCTTGTGAGTAGCTCATCACGTAGTTGACAGCGATGAATGCAGGCACGTAGCCGCGTGTCTCTTTCGGAAGGAATGGCCATATCGCCCAGTAGTTCTTCAAGCCGCCGGCGCGACGTATCGCCTTGTTGACGTTGCCGCCACCTGAGTTGTATGCCGCTAACGCTAAGAACCAGTCATCGTATTTGTTGTAAAGGTCGAGGAGATGCTGACAGGCTGCTTCTGTGGCTTTCACCGGGTCCATGCGGTCGTCGACCAATGATGTCACGTTTAACTTATATGTCTTGCCAGTGGCATACATGAACTGCCACAATCCCTTAGCTCCTGCGTGTGAGCCTGCACGTGGGTTAAGAGCTGACTCCACGACGGCGAGGTATTTTATCTCCAGAGGAATGTTATACTTGTCCAAAGCCTGCTCGAACATAGGGAAATAGATGTCGGCGAGACCCAAGATTTTGCACATGTGGTTGCGTTTCTTTACTGCGTAGACATCGATGAAACTCTTGACGTGATTGTTATAAACCAACTCTATAGTAGTTTGACTTCTGAGCTTCGCGATACGTTCTGCATAAACGCTGTCAGGGAAAGTAGGCACGAAGCCTTCTGGATAATTATATATGTTTTCCGATTTAGAACTCGACTCTAATTTATTTTGCTCGAAATAAGGAATGTCGGCAATGTCTTCTATCATATCCATCATGACATCAGACTCTTCCACTATAGCCTCACCAGAATTCTCTCTGTCGATGCGTTCTTGCAATGCCATTTCTAGGGAGTCGGAAATGGGAACGGAGTCGAGGAGTTCGGAGTCAGAGTCAATGAGACTATAAGTCAATGAGTCTATAAGTTCAGAGTCAAAGTCAGTGTTAGAGTCAATGAGACTATAAGTCAATGAGTCTATAAGCTGAGTGTCAAAGTCAGTGTCAGTGTCAGCGTCAGCAACAGTATTTCCTTGATTGACTTTATTTAAAAGAGTTGAGGTGTATTCTTCTAAGACCTTGCATGAAGTCATTGAGAATATTATAAATAGAGATGAGAGTAATAAAAGATTATGTCTGTGTCTTTTCATTTGATTTAGATAAAAATAATGGATGATAATAGAATGCAAAGATAACGTAATAATGGGAAAAAATCTTATTTTTGTGAAAATAAAAATTGATAAAGATGAAGAAGATAAATACTCTTATTTTACTGTTGGTCTTGACATTTGTTAGTTTCAATGTTTATTCGCAAGATGATGTTCCTTTGTGGAGAAAGATGAAATATCTCTCAGAGGAGGAGATGTATATGACAGTCACGAATCGAGGATTTGAGGAGACAGCTCCGCCTGCTGGCGAGGTGCGTTTTCCTGGCGAGTATGAGCCTATGCAGGCTGTGATGATTGTCTATCCTCTTGGTATTCCTTTGGAGCTTGTCCGTGAGATGGCTGAGGATTGTAAGGTGATAACAGTGGTGAGAAGCAGCAACCAGCATTACGCCGAGATTGACTTTGAGTCGGCTGGTGTTAATATGGATAATGTGGAGTTCTTGAATGCTAACACCGATTCTTATTGGATTCGTGACTTCGGTCCTTGGTATATCTTCGATGGCAAGAAGCCAGCGATAGTGGATAACAAATATAATCGTCCTCGTCCTAATGACGATGTCCTTCCTGCTGAGTTTGCGAAATATTGGGACATACCGATGTATGGAATGAATGTAGTTCATACCGGAGGTAATATGATGCAGGATGGTTTTGGTGTGGGTGTCTCTGATGATATCGTAGTGAAGGAGAGCGTGGCGCAAGGTGTCACGGAGGAGCAGGTGTATGAAAGGATGAAGGCATATCTCGGCATCGACCCTTATCATGTCACCATCGACCCTCAAGGTGATTACATAGCTCATGTCGACTGCTGGGGTAAGTTCCTGGCTCCTGACAAGATTATGCTGGCTCGCGTCCCTGAGTCGAATCCACGTTACAAATATTACGAAGAGGTGGCTGACTATTTCGCTACCACTAACTGTATCTGGGGTTATCCTTATAGAATATATCGTGTCGACATACCAGGCAATGGTGTCATCTCTCCTTATACCAACAGCTTGATTCTTAATAATAAGGTCTTGGTTCCTATGGGGACATATTCTACTTTCAACGAGCAGGCTCTCGCATTGTATCGTGAGGCGATGCCTGGTTATGAGGTTATTGGAATAGAAAATAAAAGCTACTACAACGGATGGCTTAACACCGATGCTCTTCACTGCAGGACACGTGGCGTCATGGACTTCGATATGCTTTATATCGACCATCGTGAGGTGTTGTTCGGAGAACAGCAGTGGCAGGACTCCATGGCAGTGGTAAGTAAGGTGATTGCATATAGCGGAGCTGAATTGAAGCAAGATTCCTTGCTCGTTTACTATAGTATCGACGGAGGAGAATATCAGACTGCAAACATGAAGCCAACAGCTAATGCTGATGAATATGTGGCTTATATCAAAGGATATAAAAAGAATTCAAAAGTGAATTATTATGTGTTTGCCGCCGATGAATCAGGACGCAGACGACAACAACCAATATTTGGCAATAAAGACCCTCATAGATTTACCTTCGCTGATGATGAAAAAATAGACGAAAATAATATCAGCGAAGTAAACGTTTATCCAAATCCTGCCAGTGACAAATTATATGTAGAGACAGAAAGTGAAGTTGATGAAGTGGAAATTTACGACGTTTATGGAAGACAACAGCCAATAGTCAACAGCCAACAGCCAACAGCGATTGATGTTTCTGGATTGAATAGCGGAGTTTATTTCATTAGAATAAAGACTGAAGGTGGTGATGTGGTGAGACGTTTTGTCAAGAAATAATTTTATATAATTCTTTTAAAAAACCGCATACTATTGCCCTTGGTCTGCCGTCTTTTTATTATATTTGCAGATTGCAATAAACTCAATATATATACTTAATATTTTATGAACGAAAACAATAATAAAAATCATAACAGACAGAATTTTAAAAAGAAGTTTCATCCTCGTAAAAAATGGAATAACAACAAGACTCAAAACAAAAAAGAGGAAGGCCTAATCCAAGAGGAGAATGAACTTATAGAATCAGAAATCGTTGAGACCGAAGAGACTTTGACAAAAGTTGAATTGACAGAAAATGTCGAAGTCGATGATGTTGTTGAAGTAGCAGAAGAAACGCCAGAAGTTTCAGAAGAGAATGTAGCTTCAGTGAAGAAAGTGGTGAAGAATATTGATGATGACGAGAAAGAAGACTTCAACAAACCAGAAGATAATGACGATTATTTCATTAAGATAGACTGGCCACTTCACGATTCGATGAAGAAAGAGCTTACTCCTGATTTTCACAGAGGTTGCCGTATCAAGGCTGAGAATTATAATGTCGGCTGTAATGTGTTGCGTCATAACCAATGTAAGCTCGACAGCTTCAACTGGCTGAAAGACTATCAGGAAGTGCCATCACAAGGTGAGTTGCTGGTAGCAGAGGTTCGTTTCAAAAACGACAGAAAAGATTTCTATAGCTATCCTTCTGAATTAGAACTCATCGAAGGCGAGCTTGTAGCTGTTGAGACTGCTATCGGTCACGATATCGGTATCGTTTGTATGGTAGGCGGTTTGGTCGACAGACAGAGAAAACGCAAGGGCAGCACATGTCCAGCCAGCGAGTTGAAGAAGATTTATCGCAGAGCACGTATCGCCGACGTAGAGAAATTCTTGGAATCTACGAGATTAGAAGAACGTACTTTATATCGTAGCCGCGAGATAGCTTTGAACCTTAAACTTGATATGAAACTTAACGACATAGAATATCAAGGCGACAAGACAAAAGCGATATTCTATTACACAGCCGACGGTCGTGTCGACTTCAGAGAACTCATCAAGAAACTTGCAGAAGAATTCCATATCAGAGTGGAGATGCGTCAGATTGGATTCCGTCAGGAGTCTGCTAAGCTCGGCGGCATTGGATCATGTGGCCGCGAGTTGTGCTGTAGCTCTTGGATTACTAACTTCCAGTCTGTCACTACAAACGTGGCTAGGGTGCAGCAGCTCTCTCCAAACCCACAGAAACTCGCAGGTCAGTGTGGCAAGCTGAAATGCTGTCTCAACTACGAATACGATACTTACGTCGATGCGTTGAAATCGTTCCCTGATAGTCATATCGTTCTTAGAACCAAGAAAGGCGATGCTTCTTATAGCAAGACCGACGTGTTCAAAGGCTTGATGTGGTATTCTTATGTCTTCGACAGAAATAACATGATGGCGATACCTGCTGAGAAAGTAAAGGAAATCATAGCCATGAATAATAAAGGCAAGATGCCAGAACAGCTTGAAGATTACGCATTCATCAAAGAACAACGTAATACAGAATACGGCGAAGAAGGTCAAAATGTCGATTTAAGTAAACTCGAATAGCAGATGAAGTATATGAAGAAAATAGCTCTTGTGTTTTTGTTCGCGATGATGTTGTCGTCATGCGGCAATAAGAATGTCATCTTCGACGAAAGTGTGGTGATACCAAACGCGTCGTGGGACAATCAGGAGCTGCCATATTTCGATGTTGATGTGGAAGATACTTTATCGCCATATTGCTTTTATTTCAACATAAGACATCTTGAAAATTATAGATATAGCAACTTTTACATGTTTATGCATACCACTTTCCCTGACGGAAATCAGACTCACGACACCGTGGAGATAGTCTTGGCTTATCCTGACGGACGCTGGGTCGGAAAAGGTAGCGGAAGCATGAGAGATAATAATATATTGTTAAACGATAATCTACATTTTCCGTTGAAAGGAAACTATCGCTTCGAGATAGAACAAGCGATGCGAGAAGACGTCCTCGATGGTATTGTAGATGTGGGAATTTGTTTTGAGAAGAATAATTGATATTTTTAGAAACTCAGAAACTCAGAAACTCAGAAATTCAAAATCTTAAAAAATCTGAAGTTCTGAAATTTTGAGATTCTGAAATTTTGAGATTTAAAAATAGAGAAATGGCAGAGGTTAAGAAAGAAACTAAAGATAAAAAGAAAAAAGTCGAGGCTAAGCAACAGGGAATACGTTGGTATCTCGTGGTGTTGTGGACATTGTTTGTCTTGGGTGTGTCATCTGTTTTCGTATTGTTTTATGGCATCTATCATGAATGGTTTGGCGACATGCCTACTTTCGAAGAGCTGGAGAATCCTTCAACGAATCTTGCCACTGAGATTATCTCAGCTGACGGCAAGGTGTTAGGAACTTATTATATCGAAAACAGGTCTAACGTGAGTTACAGCGAGTTGTCTCCACATCTCGTTGAGGCTTTGCTTGCCATAGAAGACATCAGATTCTACGAGCACTCAGGCATCGACCAAAGAGCATTGTTACGTGTGGTGTTCGGCTTGGCAACGGGCAGCGACAAAGGCGGTGGCAGTACTCTTACACAACAGCTTGCCAAGAACCTCTTCCCTCGTGGCGAGAACCTCAGCACGCCGCAGCTCGTGATACGTAAGTTCCAGGAATGGGTCACGGCGACGAAGCTGGAGTATAACTACTCTAAAGATGAGATTATCGCGATGTATCTCAATACAGTGTTCTTCGGACATAACGCCTACGGTATCAAGAAGGCTTCGGAGACATTCTTTAACCTCGAACCAAAAGACTTGAACATAGAACAGGCAGCTCTCATGGCTGGCGTTGTCAACGCTCCTTCACGTTTCAGTCCTATAAGAAATCCAGAGAGAGCTTTACAGCGCAGAAACCTCGTCATCAGCCAGATGGCGACATACGGATTCATCACCCCTGAAGAAAGAGACTCCATCTCACAGATTCCTATCGATATGTCAAATTTCGGAGTCTTGGATCATAACACAGGACAGGCAACATACCTCAGAGAACATCTCAAAGTCGGAGGCCAAGCGGTCTTAGGAAGACAAGAAATCTACTCAACTCCTTGGCTCACAGAACGACATGGCTACGATCCGACTTGAAAGAGACTCCATCTCACAGATTCCTATCGATATGTCAAATTTCGGAGTCTTGGATCATAACACAGGACAGGCAACATACCTCAGAGAACATCTCA
>JAZRNQ010000148.1:0-3863 GCA_045648285.1 Bacteroidales bacterium
TTTTAATGCAAAGATAATGAATAAAACGTATGTAAATTATTGTTTTATAACAAAATAATCTTAAAACACATTAACATCATTTCTTAATATTTCACTGATTTTATGTTAAAAATTGTTAAAAGCGAAATATTTCCTTTGCAATTGCTTGACAAAAGGATGAGACGATTGTAGTTTTGCAGGACCAAAATTTATGTGCTATGACCACTTTAATTAAAATTGACGGCGATTATGCCGAATGGATTAGAAATCTAAGTTATTTGAACTCAATATCCCGGAGCCATCATCGTTTCATTATCGACAAATGTAAAAAAGATACAGACAAGGCTGATTATGGCTCTTATCTAATTATTACTCTAACCGCACTCACATATGACATTTATTCTTAAATATTGAAAATCTAAAATTATGCAAACATATTCAAAGCCAGCATTAAGTTTTGAACAACAGATAGAATTACTGAAAAATCGTGGCTTGAATATAAGCGACGAAGAAAGAGCAAAAAGACATTTGTCAAATGTAAGTTATTACAGATTAAGTGCATATATGCTCCCATATAAAATAATGCAACCTAATGGAATTGTTACAGATTATTTTATAAAAGGGACAATATGGGATGATATTTGGAATTTATATAAGTTCGATAGAAAATTAAGATTACTTGTATTTGATGCTATCGAAAGAATCGAAATATCATTAAGGACACAGATTATCTATCAGTTGAGTCATAAATATGGTCCGCATTGGCAAAACGACAACAATATATTCAAAACAACAGCAATTTCAAAAACCGGTAAAATATATTCGGTATACAATGATATTCAAGCGCACATTACAGAACAATTAAATGCTAATCGAAAAATACAATTTATAGATCATTATCTAAAAAAATACAATAATCCACAAACACCTCCTAGTTGGATGAGCGTTGAGCTATTGTATTTTAGCGAATTGTCAAAGATTTGTCAAGGTCTTAATAACATCCAAGACATAAAAGATATTGCCGCATATTTTGGGATACATAATGAAAATATTTTCTGCTCTTGGTTACACACAATCAATTATGTAAGAAATATATGCGCACATCATTCTCGTCTTTGGAATCATATTTTTGCAATTCAACCTGCTAAATATAAAAATCCTAAAAGCGGTAAAATATGGCTTTCTAAAACTGAAGTTGAAACAATCAAAAGTTCTAGACTCTATTACTTTCTGTGTATAATCTTATACATGTTGCAAACTATAAATCCAGATACAAAATTCAGGAAACATGTCAAGGATTTACTTGAAGAGTATCCGAATGTTAATATTCATAACATGGGTTTCCCAACAAATTGGCAGGAACACCCTTTATGGAAAAATAAATTCAATAAATAAATTGTTTATATTGAAATAATATATACTTTTGCATAAAATTTGACGTTAACAAACAACGATAATAAGCCTCCCATGCGAGTCGTTAGACAGCACACTTGGGGGGCGTTACTTATTTATAGACGTATCCCTCTCGCAAAGACGCAAAGAAACGCAAAGGATTTATTTAATTTGCTCACAGCTCATTGCTCATAGCTCAAAGCAAAAATAGCATTTTGCAACTCTGCCTTCGACAGGCTCAGGTACCGTGGACAAAGTCTGTTGTCTGTTGACTGTTGTCCGTTGACTTCCTAAAAATCCTTAACATCATTTCTTAATATTTCACTGATTTTATGTTAAAAATTGTTAAAAGCGAAATATTTCCTTTGCAAAGCCTTGACAAAAGGATGAGACTGTTGTAGTTTTGTAGGACCAAAATTTATGTGCTATGACCACTTTAATTAAAATTGACGGCGATTATGCCGAATGGATTAGAAATTTAAGTTTACGTTTCAAACAAAGTCAGATTAAAGCTGCTATCAAAGTTAATAGTGAAATGCTGAAATTTTACTTTTCACTTGGTGCTGATATCGTTAACAAGAAAGCGGAAAGTCGTTGGGGTGACGGTTTCTTCAAAAATCTGAGTAAAGATTTACAAAACGAATTGCCAGGCGTCAGAGGGTTTTCTGTGAAGAATTTATATTATATGAAAGAGATGTATCTTCTTTATAGAGATTGGGTTGAAAAATTCCCACAAGAAGTGGGAAAAATAGACAATGATAATCAAGATGATTTGTTTTCAATATCCTGGAGCCATCATCGTTTCATTATCGACAAATGTAAAAAAGATACAGACAAAGCTCTCTTCTATGTAAGAAAAACTCTTGAGAACAATTGGTCTCGCAATGTTCTGTTAAACTTCTTAGATACTGACTTATACGAGCGACAAGGTAAAGCTGTTAGTAATTTCAAAAGCACTTTGCCAAGCATCGAGGATATAGAGAAGGAACTCGGAGAGAACGACTCTTAACTCCGAAAGCGTTGTCTGTTGACATAAAACAAAGTTTTATTAACAAAGGTGTCTTTCGTAAGATAATATTTTGTACTTTTGAGGGTTAAATAAAAATTGAATTTAATTTTGATAATTATGGATACAAGAATCATTGAAGAAAAGTTTAAGTCATTATTTGGCAATGATTATATGGTTTATACCTCCCCTGGTCGCGTCAACCTCATCGGCGAACACACTGATTATAACGGCGGTTTCGTTTTTCCTGGTGCAATCGATAAGGGCATCTACGCAGTTATAAATCCTAACGGCACTGACAAAGTTCGCGCTTATTCTTTGGATTACAGCCAGCAATCAGAGTTCGGTATGAACGAGGAAGACGCTCCTCAAGAGTCATGGGCTCGTTATATCTTCGGCGTCTGCCGCGAGATGAAGAAACGTGGATTCGAACCTAAAGGCTTCGACACTGTATTCGTCGGCGACGTGCCTCTCGGTGCTGGAATGTCATCATCAGCTGCCTTGGAATCGACATTCGCCAATGCCTTGAATGAAATCTTCAATCTCAATATCGACCGCTTCGAACTCGCAAGAATCGGTCAGTCAACAGAACATAACTACTGCGGAGTAAAATGCGGCATCATGGACCAATTCGCTTCTGTCTTCGGAAAGAAAGGTCATCTCATGCGTCTCAACTGCGCTACAATGGAATTCGAATATTTCCCATTCAACCCAGAAGGTTATAAAGTGGTTCTCCTCGACACCGTCGTAAAACACGAACTCGCTTCTTCAGCATATAACAAACGCCGTGAGTCATGCGAAAACGCCTGCGCTCATATCAAGGCTAATCACCCTGAAGTGAATTTCTTGAGCGACGCTACAATGGCAATGCTCGACGAAGTTAAAGCTGAAATCTCTGAAGAGGATTATATGCGCGCTGTCTATGTCATCGGCGAAAAACAACGCGTCCTCGACGTATGTGCTGCTTTGGAAAAAGGCGACTACGAGACTGTAGGCGACAGAATGTTCGGCACTCACTACGGCATGAGCAAGGAATATGAAGTGAGCTGCGAAGAACTCGACTTCTTGAACGACATCGCTAAACAATGCGGTGTGACAGGCTCTCGCGTCATGGGCGGCGGCTTCGGCGGTTGTACAATCAACCTCGTGAAAGAAGATTTATACGATAACTTCATCGCTACAGCAAAGAAAGAATATCTCGCAAAATATAACCGCGAACCTAAGGTTTATGATGTCGTCATTTCTGACGGAGCGAGAAGAATTAAATAATAGTGTAGAGTTGAGAGTTTAGAGTAGTTTAAAAGTTTAGAGTTGAAAGTGTAAAGTTTAAAATTTATCAAATACTAATAAACTTTAATCTCTCCACATATAAACTTTAAAACTACTTTAAACTTTAAACCTTAAACTTTAAACAATAATAAACAATGAAACCAACATTATTAGTATTAGCTGCCGGTATGGGTTCTCGTTACGGCGCATTGAAACA
>JAZRNQ010000149.1:0-15290 GCA_045648285.1 Bacteroidales bacterium
GCCAACAGCCAACAGCCAAAGTTCATATTTGGAATTGCTTTTCGACGGTGATGCTCTCGTCGATTATCAGTCGATGAATCCTTATAATATAAATCAGAATATCATCAATAATGCGCAGATGATTGTCGTTGATGAGAAGGCGAATCTTAATGAGACGATGCAGCAGTCATTGCTCGATTTCGCGTCAAAGGGCGGTACGCTTTTGCTTCTTAATGATGAAAAAACAGACAACTCGTATATCTATAATAATATAGGAATAGAATCAAAGCAGTTGGATGAAAATAAAAATAGGGTGGAGTATATAGCGAAGCGTAATGCTTTCTTTGATGATATTTTTGTGAAACTTCCAGACAATGCTGATTTTCCAGAAGTTTATAAGCATGTGCGTTTTGATATAAGTAAAAATGTATTGAACATAATTTCGTTGCAGAATGGCAATCCTCTTCTTATGATGTGTAGTCATGGAAAGGGCAGGATTTTCGTGATGTCGACAAATTTCAATGAGGAATATTCAGATTTGGCGAATCATGCTTTGTTAGTTCCTATGATGTATAAAATGGCTTTGATTGGTGGTGATGTCTCAGAGTTGTATTACACTTTAGGAAAAGATAAGACATTGGATATTAGTGATGTCTCATTGAATGTTGATGATAGAGTAGGTCTTAAGGATGAGAGTGGAGTGTTTGAGATGTTGCCTCTCGTTGAGAAAAGAAATAACCTTAATTATTTATATTTCTTCGAAGACCTTCCAGCTTCAGGCTTTTATGATATTTATAAAAATGATAGCTATGTCAAGACCGTTGCGTGGAATGACAGTCGTGAAGAATCGGAGATGACATTCTGTGAAAAAGAAGATTTGCAGAAGATGTTAAAAGATAAGAAACTTAATGTTTTAGCGATGATAGATATTGTAGATACAAACCATTATAAGTCTGGTGATGCATTAGAAGTCATTGTTAATGAAGCAGCAATTTGGAAGGTTTTTATCGTTATTGCATTAATCGCATTGTTGATAGAAATTTTAATTTTACGTTTCTGGAAATGATGATTTTTTGTAAATTTGTAGGGCAAAGAGAGCGTATATTATGGAAGAAAATAAAGACTTAGAATTAGAAGGACAAAACGAAATAGAAGAATCTGGTGTTCGCGTTCAGCAAAGCGATGGCGGTTTTAGAGTGATTCCACTTAAAGGCTTGATTGATAACTGGTTTATCGATTATGCTTCTAGTGTTATTCTCGACAGAGCTGTTCCTGAAATCAATGATGGTTTCAAACCTGTGCAGCGTCGTATCTTACATTCCATGAAGGAATTGGAAGATGGACGTTATAACAAGGTCGCTAATATTGTTGGTAACACCATGAAATATCACCCTCATGGCGATGCTTCTATCGGTGATGCTTTGGTAAATCTTGGTCAGAAAGACTTGCTTATCGACACACAAGGTAACTGGGGTAATGTATTGACAGGTGACCCTGCAGCTGCTCCTCGTTACATTGAGGCTCGTCTCTCAAAATTCGCTCTTGATGTCGTCTATAACCCAAAAACCACAGAGTGGAAGTTCTCATACGACGGCCGTAACAAAGAGCCAGTGACACTTCCTGTTAAGTTTCCTTTGCTCTTGGCTCAAGGCGCGATGGGTATCGCTGTCGGTCTTAAATGCGAAATCTTGCCTCACAACTTCAATGAATTGATAGACGCTTCCATCGCTTATCTTCGTGATGAAGATTTTGTGTTGTATCCAGACTTCAGAACCGGAGGTATGATTGACGTACGTGGATATAACGACGGTGAACGTGGTTGTAAGGTACAGGTGAGAGCTAAGATTTCTCAGTTGGATAAAAAGACTTTGGTAATAACGGAGATTCCTTACGGAACTACAACAGGATCATTGATTGAATCAATCACCAAGGCAGGTGAGAAGGGTCAGATTAAGATTCGTCGCGTCGATGACAATACTTCTCGTAATGCCGAGATTGTGATACATCTCGCAGCAGGCGTCTCTCCTGACCAGACAATTGATGCGCTCTATGCTTTCACTCAATGTCAGATGTCTCTCAATAGCTTATGCACTTGCGTTATCCGTAACGAACATCCAGAGTTTACAACGATATCTGCAATCTTGAAAGAAAGTACCGACAGAACTCTAGATTTGTTGAGTTGGGAACTTAAAATCAAACTCGATGAGCTTGAAAGAGACTGGCACTGGATTTCTTTGGAAAAGATTTTCTTCGAGAAACGCATATATAAAATACTTGAAAAAGACGCTGACTCTTGGGATGAACAAGTCACTGAAATAGAAAGAGCTTTCGATCCTTATCGTCAGATGTTGAAAGCAGAGATAACTCGCGACGATGTCTTGAGATTGTGCGAGAAACCTGTAAGAAAGATTTCAAAATTCGATATCAAGAAGGCAGAAGAACAAATCCTTGATATTGAAAATCAAATAGAGAAAGTAAAATACGACCTCGACCATATAGTAGATTATACCATCAATTTCTATAATGAAATCAAGAGGAAACATGGTAAAGGTCGTGAACGTAGAACAGAGATTCGCAACTTCGACAATATCTCAGCTGTTGCCGTCGCTGCTAATAACGAAAAACTCTACGTCAATAAAGAAGAGAGCTTTATCTGCACTTCTGCAGGTCTTAAGAAAGAACAAAACAAAGACGCATATACTTTCGTGTCAGACTGTTCCGACTTGGACGATATCATAGTATTCCGCGAAAACGGAACCTTCATGGTTACCAAGCTGCAGCCTAAGTGCTTCGTAGGACCAGAAAAGATTATCCATGCTGATGTATTCCATAAAAACGATGACAGAACTGTCTATAATATGGTTTATCGTTCTGGAAAGGCAGGTTCTCCTTATTATGTAAAACGATTCTCTGTCAAAGGTATAACTCATGACAAGGATTATGATTTGACAAAAGGCGAACCAGGATCAAAAGTGGTTTATTTCTCAGCTAATCCTAATGGCGAGGCAGAAGTCATCAAAGTTATGCTTCGTCCGCAGCCTAAGCTGAAGAAGACTTCATTTGAATATAACTTCGCTGATTTAGCAATCAAAGGCCGTGCAAGTCAGGGTAACAGACTTACAATGCATCCTATAAACAAGATAGTCAAACGTGATGAAGGAGTCTCAACATTGGCAGCTCGTGAGATTTGGTACGACGACACCGTTAAACGTCTCAATGCCGACAAGCGCGGTACTTTAATCGGAGAATTCTCTGGCGACGATAAGATATTACAGATATTCTCAAACGGTGAGTTCCGTCTCACAGGCTACGATTTGTCGACACATTTCGATGACGACATGACACAAATCATGAAGTACGATCCAAGTGTGATATATTCCGTGATTTATATTGAAGGTGAAACGAAATTGATGTATATCAAACGTTTCGATATAGATGACGAGACACCATTGAACAGACGTATTTCATTTATCGGTGAAAATGAAAATGCACAGTTCCTGATAATGAATATGGATAAGTTGCCACGCTTGTTGCTTTCATTTAACGACAGCGCATCTGGCAAGCAGTACGAAGACGAGGAGCTTAACGTTGCTGAATACATCGGAGTCAAGAGCTACAAGGCAAAAGGAAAACGACTCTCAACACGTGATGTAGCTACATATACATTCCTAGAGCCATTTGAGACAGAAGAGGAAGAAGTTGTAGAGGATGAAAATGTTGATGTAGAAGAAGAAAATGCAGATGTGTCAGAAGATACTAATGCAGAAGTAAGTGCTTCAAACAACGAATCTGACGATAATTTCTTCTCTGAAGACGATGGCGTGCAACTGACACTTTTTGAATGATTTATGAGAAGCATCTTTAAAATATTGCTGGTATTATTGTCGTTTGCAATGGTTTCTTGTGCGCCTCATAAGAAACTAGCTTATGACTTTGTGGATAAAGCAAAAGGTGCTTCTGTAGCTTTTTATCTTCCTGAAGAATTGCAAAAGACTAATCTGAGAAGCGACTGTAATCCAGAGAGTGCAGATCTGATTCTGTTGGATGAGTGTCAGCTTCAAGATACAATCAATTCCAGGATTAAGATTCTCAATAAGATTGATGATGAGATATTTCTCGATGTTGTGATAGCGTCTTTTGAAGAAACTCTCAAGGACTATGACTTAAATCTACAATATTGGGAAGATGAGAATACGACACCAGATTCATTGCATTGGGTCGTTGATTTGTCGCATATTGAAATACAAGAACTTATTAAATATCAAGTGAGCAGTTGTGAGGTGGAGGGGAATTATGAGTTTATACCAACAACAACTGTCAATGTAGCTTCGTGGTTTGAACTTCTTGATGGAAATACTTCAGATTTTCTTTTTACAGAACATGATTATTACGAATATATAATGGATTGTTATTATACCTTGGATTCGTTGAATAATCTTGTTACTAATGTAGAACTTAACGAGTTAAGTGTTGAAGGCTTTTACGATTTCGCAGTGATATTAGGAAAGCTCTACGCAGGATATGCCTTTGATTATTTCATGAATGAATACGTCAAGACGGAAATGGAAAAGAAAGGATATGAATATTCTGATGATATACACATGCGCTACGACCCATACGAAATGTATATCTATTATACAAGAAAAGACAGACTAATCGAACTCTAAAACTCCCATCTCCTAACTCCTAATTATCAATTAGTTTTCTTATTACTTAATTCTTTAATCTTAGCCTTCATTTCTGAAGCTTTGACGTCATAGACTCTACCTCCGTTGATGATTCTGATGCTACCAGTTTCTTCTGAAACGACAAGTGCGATGCAGTCGCTGTTTTCTGTTATTCCGATACCAGCTCTATGACGAAGTCCGTAGCTGCCAGGGAGGTTGATGTTTTGTGTGATAGGGAGGATGCAACGAGCAGCACATATTTTGTTGTTAGCAATGACCATTGCGCCATCATGTAAAGGACTGTTTTTAAAGAATATGTTTTCTATCAAAGGCTTGCTGATGATAGCGTTGATAGTGACACCAGTCTCAATGATTTCGTTTAGGTTGTTTTCTTGAGCAAGTAAAATCAAAGCACCGACTTTATCTTGTGACATAGAAGCGCATGCTTCGCAGATGGCATCGAGGTCGAGGCTTTTTTCTTCTTTATATCTGAAACCGAGGTTTGCTATGAGGCTTTTAAATGCTAAAGAAATTTTAGTGTTGCCAATACCTAGAAGGAATCTTCTTACTTCAGGCTGGAAGATGATGATAAGAGCGATGAAACCGACGTTGACAAAAGCTCCTAGGATATAACTGAGCAGCTCCATGTGGAGAGCCGTCACTATTTTCAATCCTAAGATAATAGCGACGATGCCAAAGAAAATCTTGATGGCAGTAGTGCCTTTTACTAGATAATATAAACCATAAAACAATAACCCGACAAGAAAGATGTCTAAAATATCCCAGATGCGAATCTGTATGAAGGCATTTATAAGAAGCTCTGTCATGATAAAATGTATTTGCAACAAAGATAGTAAAAAGACTAAAGACTAAAGGCTAAAGGCTAAAGATTTTTTTAGCCTTAGTTCTTAGCTCTTAGTTCTTAGTTCTTAGTTCTTAGCTCTTAGCTCATTAACAAGTTTCACTGCTTCCACTGCTTCTTTAACGTCGTGAACTCTTAAAATGTCAGCGCCTTTCATCAAGGCGATAGTGTTTAAGACGGTGGTTCCGTTCAATGCTTCTTGAGGACTTGTCTTCAAAGTTTTATAAATCATAGATTTTCGAGAGATACCGATTAAGACAGGAAGATTGTTGACTCTGTAATCCTCGATGTTGTTTAATAATTCAAAATTAGATTTCATGCTTTTATTGAAACCGATTCCTGGGTCCAAGATGATTTGTTGTTCTCCGTAATTGTCCAAAAACTCGATTTGTCTCTCAAAGAACTCTTTGACGACCTCGCAAGGATTCTCTTTGATATGATTTGTGTGTAGCGATTCTATGCTGCCGCCACAATGCATCATGATATAAGGTATATGATTTTCTCCGATATAAGGAAGCATTTCATTGTCGAATATACCACCAGAAATATCGTTGATGATATCGGCTCCGTTGTCAATGGCATTCTTTGCAACATCTTTGCGGAAGGTGTCGATGGATATTATAGCGTCTGGAAATCTTTTTTTTATCTCAATGAGATAGGGGATGAGACGGCTGTATTCCTCTTTCACCGAAATTATCTCAGAGCCAGGACGTGAAGAGAAAGCACCGATGTCGATGATGTCAGCGCCTTCTGTTAACATTTTTTCACAATGTCTCAAAACGTCATCGGTATTGTGGTGCGCCCCTCCGTCGTAAAAAGAGTCAGGAGTGAGGTTTAAAATGCCCATCACGAGAGGTCGTTCCCATGAAAAAAAATGCTCTCCAATCTTCAGTTTCATAGCAAAAAATGTTTATCTTTACATTCTTAAAATATTGATTGTTTTATTAATAAACACAAAACAATTTTCCTTACAAAAATAAAAAAATATTAAGATGAAAGATACACAAAATCAATTTAAAAAGGTCGTTGAACAATGTACTGAGATTTTTACCAAAAAGATGATGGATTATGGCGTTGCATGGCGTATCATGAGAACAACATCAGTCACCGACCAGATTTTTATCAAAGCTAATAGAATAAGAAGTCTCCAGACCAAAGCAGAGCGTCTTGTCAACGAAGGCATTGAACCAGAATTTATAGGTATCATCAATTATTCAGCTATGGCAATCATTCAGTTACGTCTGGGCGTCGTTGATAAGCCAGACCTTGAACCTGAAAAGGCAGCTGCACTTTATTCTGGTGTATTGCAAGAAGCTTACGATTTGATGCAATGTAAAAATCACGATTACGACGAAGCATGGAGAAGTATGCGCGTCAGTTCGATGACAGATTTGATTTTGATGAAACTGTTAAGAATTAAGGAAATAGAAGACCATGATGGTAAGACTATAATCTCTGAAGGTTTAGATGCAAACTATTTCGACATCATCAATTACGCTGTCTTCTGTATGATTTTATTATCTGAACAAGCCGAACAATAATTATGAAAAAAGACTACACAAAATCAGGATTTCTCTCATTTGCAATCACCATTTGGGCGTTGGTATGCGCCGTCTTGGTTGGTATCTTCCCTGACTTTTCGTGGCTCATGTTGGCTGCGATAATTTTCCCTATACTAGCAGCATTGTTGTTTAACGGACTTTATAACAAGTCGGGTTTGACCTTATGTCGTGAGCTGGTGGGCGCGTTGTTTGTTTTCAGCAGCTTCACCAAAGGCGTTGACCCTCTTGGAACGAAATACAAGATGCTAGATTATTTCATCGCGTATGGCATACAATGGCTTAACGATTTAGCATTACCTCTTGCGATAATAATGATAATGGCAGAGTTTATTGTAGGTATCTGTCTTATGCTAAATCTTTTGCCGCGCCTCGCTACGCTCGGTGCTACACTGCTCATGGTATTCTTCACCATAACAACATATTTCGATGCACGACTTAATCTGGTCCCAGACTGCGGATGCTTCGGTACTGCAATCAAGATGAGCAACTGGCAGACATTCTTCAAGAACCTTATCATTATCTCAATATTGATTCCTTTAGTCTTTAATAATAAAACTTTTGTCAATAAGAGGGTTACTAAATTAGGACAGACCCTGTTTACATTTATATTTATGGGCTTGTTTATAGGTTTTGAAATATATAATGTACGTCATCTTCCTGTCATAGACTTCATGGAATGGAAAGTAGGAAAAGATATGAAACCTGTCGAAAGCGATGAGCCTGTGGAGATTTACCTCACATTTAAAAATACAGAAACAGGAGAGGAGCAGGAATATCTCTCGCCAAACTATCCATGGAACGACTCTATTTGGATGTCGCAATGGGAATTCGTATCACAACGTCAAGAAGGTGGAACTCAGTCGATGGGCTTTTCTATCTTAAACGAAGATGGAGATGATTTCACTGACGTGCTTTATGATTCGGAGAAGCTCTTTGTATTTGTAGCTCCATATCTCAATGAGTTGACAGAAAAGGATATCAAAGAATGTCAAAGAATTTATGACTTCGCCAACGAAAATGGTTTCAATTATTTGTGGATAACATCTGTAAATCCTGACTACGTTCACGAACTCCAAGATAAATATTATATGTTCGATGAAGTCTATTATGGCGACGAACTTGAACTGAAGACTATGGTTCGTTCGAATCCAGGTTTGATGCTTATGGATAATGGCGTTATCTTGGACAAATGGAGCAAGATAGATTTTCCTTGCGAAAAAGAAATAAACTTATTAGTTAGGAATTAGGAATTAGGAATTAGGATTTTTTTGACAATGACTGTTGTCTGTTGTCCGTTGTCTGTTGACATAAAAATATGACATCATATATCATCAGGAAAATATTATATGGTTTGGCAGTTCTCTGGGGTGTCGTGACTCTGGTGTTCTTCCTTTTTAATATTGTTCCTGGTGACCCTGTGAGGATGATGCTCGGACAGCGCGCCGATGAAGCTGATGTGCAGGCAATCAGAGAAGAACTTGGATTGAACCAAAGCGTATTTAAGCAATACACGGATTATCTTAATGATTTGTCGCCATTATCGTTTTATAATGTAGGGACGCGATTAATCGCATCCGTACAAAACGATAAGTATAAGAATTTCAAATCATATTGCGTACTTGCGAAAATAGGCGATGTTGATGTCGTTTTAAAGACGCCTTATTTAAGATATTCCTATCAGAGCAAGAGGTCGGTGGGAACGATATTGTCGGAAGCCTTTCCTAACACCTTGATATTGGCGTTTGTGGCGATTACATTCGCTTTAGTGTTAGGTGTTTTTATCGGAGTATTAGCGGCTGTTGTTAATACGGATTTTGTTAACAAACTGACCTTGTTTATCACAACGATAGGGATGTCGTTGCCTTCATTTTTTGCAGCGATATTGGTGGCGTGGCTGTTTGGTTATGTGTGGGAATCGTTCACTGGTTTAAGCATGACTGGAAATCTTTATTCCGTTGATGATTATGGCAATGGCGCATATTTAGATATAAAGAATCTTATCTTGCCTGCCTTTACTTTAGGCTTACGTCCGTTGGCTGTTGTTGTGGAATTGACACGAACATCTTTGTTAGAAGCGATGTCTATGGATTATATCAGAACAGCACGCGCTAAAGGGTTGAAGCAGTGGCGCGTCGTTACGGTTCACGCATTGCGTAACGCGATGACACCTGTCGTTACTGCCATCTCTGGATGGTTCGCATCTTTGCTCGCAGGAGCAGTCTTCGTGGAATATGTCTTCGACTGGAAAGGAATTGGCGTCATCATCGTCGATGCTCTCGACACCTTTGACTTCCCAGTGATAATGGGAGCGGTTTTGTTAATAGGATTTATGTTAATAATAATTAATATAGTCGTTGATATTATTTACGGAATCTTAGACCCGAGAGTGAGAGTGTATTGAGAAATTTAAAGTTGAAAACTGAAAACTGAAAATTCATTTTTCCAAGATTTTTTTGTTTCATTATCTTAATTATTTCCGATATTTTTTCATAAATTTGCACATAATGTTTTAAAGAAAAATAAAATTAAAAATTATAGAATATGAGAAGAAAAATAGTTGCCGGAAACTGGAAGATGAACCTTGATTTTCAAGAAGCACAAGACCTTGTAGAAAATATTGCCAACCTCTGTGAAGATAAACAACCTGACTGCGATATCGTTATTTGCCCTCCTTATTTATATTTGGAAATGGTTACTGATATGGCAGACGACACACAGTTGTTCTATGTAGGTGCACAGAATGTAAACGAAAACGAATCTGGAGCTTTTACTGGTGAAGTCTCAGCTAAGATGCTTGATTCTCTCGGAACAAATTTCTGCATCGTTGGTCACAGCGAAAGAAGAAAATACTTCAACGAAGATAATGCAGTTCTCGCTGCTAAAATCAAGAAGTTGCTCGAATACCAAATCGTTCCTATCTATTGCGTCGGCGAAGTCCTCGAAGAAAGAGAAAACAACACTCACTTCGACGTGATTAAACAACAAGTCGTTGAAGGTCTTTTCCACCTCGACGTTGCTGATATGGAAAACATCGTCATCGCTTACGAACCAGTATGGGCTATCGGTACAGGCAAGACAGCTACACCAGCACAAGCTGAGGAAGTTCATAAATTCATCCGTACTCTCGTAGCAGAAAAATATGGAGAAGACATCGCTGCTCAATTGCGTATCCTTTACGGTGGCAGCTGCAATGCTAAAAACGCTGCTGAATTGTTCGCACAAGAAGACATCGATGGTGGCCTCATCGGCGGCGCATCTCTTAAAGCAGAAGATTTCGTAAGTATCGCTGTTCAAGCTTCAAAATAATCGACTATGAATTATTACGCTTGTTCGTTTTCAAACCCAGATAACGAAATATTAAAAGATATGTTCATGGAACTGCTCGGAGAAATAGGCTTCGACAGTTTCATGGATACAGATGAAGGTTTCGATGCTTTTTGCCAAGAACCGCTTCTCAATGACGAAGAACTCAACGACATAATGCAGATGGAACAATTTGCGAATGTCAAGTTGTTGAAGAAAGAACTCATCCCAGATCAAGATTGGAACGCAACATGGGAAGCGTCGTACGAGCCAGTCATCATCAATGAGTTTTGCAGAATCAGAGCTCCATTCCATAAGGTGGAAGGCTCTTATAAATATGACCTCATCATAGAACCAAAGATGTCGTTCGGAACTGCACATCATGAGACAACATCTCAGATAATTGAGCTTATGCTACAGTCAGATTTCACAGGACAGAACCTTTTAGATATGGGTTCTGGTACAGGTGTACTCGCGATTTTAGCAAAGAAACTTGGTTCTGCAACGACAGTAGCTATCGATAACGACGAATGGGCATATAGAAACGCTCTCGATAACATCCGTCTTAATGATGAAAACGATATCATTGTTGAACTCGGTGATGCTAGCTCGTTAAACGATAGACAATTTGATGTTATTTTAGCGAATATTAATAGAAACATTCTCCTTAGAGATATGAAGGAATACGTGAAATGTCTTGTCGATGGAGGTAAGATTTTCTTCAGCGGATTCTATGAAGAAGACTTGGTACTCATCACTAAAGAGGCAGAACGTCTTGGTTTGACATATTCTAATCATGTGACAAAAAATAACTGGACAGCAGCGGTTTTTGTTAAATGATTTGTGGATAAAAAATAATTCTAAAGAGAATTTTATTGGAAATAAATATGTAATTTTACAGACTGAAAAATACATAAGATATGAAGTTTATTGTTTCAAGTTTAAAATTATTAAAGGCTGTTCAATCATTAAGTGGCGTTATTAATTCAAATAATACATTACCAATATTAGATGACTTTTTATTTAATATTTCTGATAATGAATTAAGAATTACAGCTTCCGATTTGGAAACAACAATGATTGTTACAATCCAGCCTGACTTGGTTGAAGGTGCAGGAGAGGTGACTATTCCAGCTCGTTTGCTCATAGATATATTGAAAAACTTCCCAGACATTCCTGTTTCATTCAATATTGATGAAAGTACTCTCGCTATAGAAATTACAACAGGCGAAGGTCGTTATAAAATGGTTGGACACAAGAGTGATGAATTCCCTAAAGTGCCAGTGTTGCAAGAACCAATGACATGGGAAATACCAGCAGACGTTTTAGCTTGCGGTTTTGAAAAGACAGTTTTCGCAACAGGTAATGACGAGATTCGTCCAGTGATGACAGGTGTCTTTATGGAAATGACAAATAATGGTCTTAACTTCGTTGCAACAGACGCACATAAACTCGTTCGTTACAGAAGATTAGATATTAAGACAGATACATTGGCTTCTTTCATTGTTCCTAAAAAGCCTATCAATCAATTGAAGAGTGCTTTGGCAGGTAAAGCTGACGAGACTGTTGTTGTTGAATTTAACAAGACAAATGCTTCTTTCACAATGTCAGGATTTAAATTGGTATGTCGTCTCATCGATGGTAAATATCCTAACTACGAAGCTGTTATTCCAAAAGCAAATCCTAACAAATTGACCATCGACCGTCAGTTGCTTCTTTCAGCGATTCGTCGTGTGGCTATCTTCTCAAGCAAGGCAACACACCAGATTCGTTTCAAGATCGCTGGTCAAGAACTCACATTGACAGCAGAAGACCTTGATTACTACAACGAAGCTAAGGAAAGATTGTCATGTAACTATAGTGGCGATGATATGGAAATAGGTTTCAACTCACGTTTCTTCCAAGAGATGTTAGGAAATCTCAGCCAACAAGAAATATTGTTAGAGATGTCAGCTCCAAACAGAGCTGGTCTTATCCTTCCTGTCGACAATCAAAATGCAGATGAAGATATCTTGATGCTTTTGATGCCAGTGATGTTGAATTAAGACAACCAACAAGACAATAAGTAGAGGTGCATAATTATGCGCCTCTTTTTTTATCCACGAAATGACACGAAAAAAAACGAAATTTCATTGTGGAAGAAAGGGAGGTGAATGATTGTTGAGCCCTGAAAGGGTGATACAAATATAGGATAAGGCAACGCCTTGTTAAATCAAAAAAAAGGTCGTTCATTTGAACGACCTTTTTCGTGTTATTTCGTGATTTTTAGTGAATCAAATTTTTGGTCCTGCTACAACCAAAGCCTTACCTGCTTCGTTATGTGTGAATTTCTCGAAGTTCTTGATGAAACGTCCTGCTAAGTCTTCTGCTTTTTCATTCCATTCTTCTGGTGTGGCGTAAGTGTCGCGAGGGTCTAAGATGCCAGGGTTTACATCGTGCAATGCTACTGGCACTTTGAAGTCGAAGTAAGGAATGTTTTTAGTTTCAGCTTTTTCTATTGAACCATCCAAGATAGCATCGATGATGGCGCGAGTATCTTTGATAGAGATACGCTTGCCAGTTCCGTTCCAGCCTGTGTTGACTAAGTAAGCTGTAGCGCCGACCTTTTCCATTTTCTTGACTAATTCTTCAGCGTATTTTGTTGGGTGCAATGAAAGGAATGCTTCGCCGAAACAAGCAGAGAATGTTGGAGTAGGTTCTGTGATGCCGCGTTCTGTACCAGCTAACTTAGCTGTGAAACCTGATAAGAAATAGTATTTCATTTGTTCAGGTGTCAAGATTGAAACTGGAGGCAATACTCCGAAAGCGTCAGCTGACAAGAAAATAACTTTCTTTGCATCAGGAGCTTTTGATACAGGTTTTACAATATTTTCGATGTGATAGATAGGGTAGGAGACGCGAGTGTTTTCAGTGACGCTCTTGTCTTTGAAATCTATCTTGCCGTTTTCATCGACTGTGACATTTTCTAATAATGCGTTTCTCTTGATAGCATGATAGATGTCAGGTTCGCTTTCTTTGTCGAGGTTGATGACTTTTGCATAGCAGCCACCTTCGAAGTTGAAGATGCCTTCATCATCCCAGCCATGTTCATCATCACCAATCAAAGCTCTGTGAGGGTCTGTAGATAAAGTGGTCTTGCCAGTTCCTGAAAGACCGAAGAAAATAGCAGTCTCGCCTTTTTCATTTGTGTTGGCAGAGCAGTGCATTGAAGCAATGCCTTTCAAAGGTAATAAGTAGTTCATGATTGAGAACATACCTTTTTTCATCTCACCGCCATACCAGGTATTTAAAATAATCTGAGCTTTTTCTGTTAAGTTGAAAGCTACAGCAGTCTCTGAGTTGAGGCCTAATTCTTTGTAGTTTGTGACTTTGCCTTTTGAAGCAGTGTAAACTACGAAATCAGGTTCGCCGAAGTTTGCAAGTTCTTCTTCGTTTGGACGAACGAACATATTCTTCACGAAATGAGCTTGCCATGCAACTTCCATGATGAAACGAATTTTGAGGCGTGTGTTTTCATTAGCGCCAGCAAAAGCATCCATGACATAGAGTTTCTTTCTGCCATTTAATTCGTTGAGCGCAATTTGCTTCAATTCGTCCCAAACCTCAGGAGTAATAGGCTTGTTGTCATTCTTGTATTCGTTTGAAGTCCACCATACAGTGTCGCGACTTACGTCGTCCATGACGAAGTATTTGTCTTTAGGAGAACGACCTGTGTAGATGCCAGTCATTACGTTAACAGCACCAAGTTCTGTCATTACGCCTTTATCGAAACCTGTCAATGATGGATTCATCTCATCATTATATAATTCTTCATAAGATGGATTATATGAAACTTCTTCTACATCTCTAATGCCATAAGATGTTAGAGATTCTCTAATTTTATCGATGTTATTTGTCATAAAAATTATATTGTATCGCTTGGGCAAAGGTAGTAAATATATGTTTGAAAAGACAAAAACTAAATTGGAAATAATATTTATTTTTAATAAAAATTGTCGTAAATTTGCACGAAAATTTTTTTTAAGCAAGATGCTGACAAGATTGTTGTTTTATCTGATATTATACCCATTATCAGTATTACCTTTATCCATTCTATATTTAATATCCTTTCCCTTATATTTAATTTTAAGTTATATATTGTCGTATAGAAAAACAATAATTGACAATAATTTGTTGAGGTCATTCCCCGATATAGATTTTAAGTCCGTAAAAAAGATTAGAAATCAATTTTATTGGCATCTTTCACAATTGGGTGTGGAGATGGTAAAAATGATTTCAATGTCGAGAAGAAATGTGATGAGACGTTATTATTGCTCCAATCCTGAAGTTGTTAATAAATTTTATGAAGAAGGTAAGAGCGTAGTTCTGATGTCAAGTCATTATAACAATTGGGAATGGATGGTTTTAAGTCTCGATATGCAGTTTAAGCATCATGGGATAGGAGTGGGAGCGCATAATACAAACAAGGTTTTTGAGAAAATAATCAATAGAGCTAGAACTCGTTATGGAACAGAGGTTGTTTTTCATGACAATGTGAGAGAGGTTATGGCTTATCATGAAACAAATCATATTCCTGCGGCGTATATGATTTTGTCTGACCAAAATCCAAGTATTCCCAAACGATGTTATGTGGCAAATTTCTTAAATCAGAAGACTGGTTTTTTAAGAGGTTCTGAAGGCTTCGCTAGAAAATATGATTTACCTGTATTATATTATAAGGTAATAAAAGAAAGATTAGGACATTATCGCATTGATGTAGAAGTAATCTGCGAGTCACCATCCGAATTGCCAGACGGTGCAATCATGCAACGCTACACAGAATTACTGGAAGATACAATAAAATCTAATCCGCCATATTGGCTTTGGAGTCACCGTAGATGGAAACATGATTTTAGTGATGCTCCAATGGGAAATCAA
>JAZRNQ010000150.1:0-8786 GCA_045648285.1 Bacteroidales bacterium
GCGAAGATGCATTAATCAAGAGAGGAACCGATTTAAAATCCACATCATAATCTTTTGTCAGTGTTTGCAACGGATATATAATACCATAGTTTTCAACAACTTGTAATATCGTAGAATTCTGTGTTCCTGAAGTATGAACCAAGACACCTCTAAAATCTTTCAATCTCGAAGCCACATCTGCAATAGCATCATCTTTAACAGCAATGATTATCAAATCGCAAGAAAATAGAGTCTCATAATCACTTATGGTCTTTGTTCCAAACTTTTTCTCAACTTCAGAAATTTTATCCTGATTTCTAACAAAGACATATTTCAGATTTATTCCATTATTTTTCAATACTTTAGAATAAGTATACGCTACATTTCCCGAACCTATTATAGCTATATTTTCAAATGGAATCATCGCAAAATAATTTTTTCACGAAGTTACAAAAAAAATGCGAAATAACGTCACTTTAGTCCTAAAGAAGGCTCATACAAATCCCGTTAACTTTAGCTAAAAATCCGTTAACTTTGCCATAATTCCGTTAACTTTTTCATAAAATCCGTTAACTTTTAAAATTTAACATTTTATTAACATTCTATAACTATCAATAAATCAACAATATACAAGAATACGGTCGTTTATAGCCTGAAAGGGGTATTGACAAAACGAATAAGTGAATTATTTTTGCACCCGACAACAACAAAAAACAACCAATTTTTAAACACAAAAACAACATTTATTATGACAACAATTGAATTCAACAGCAGCCTCACAAGCCTTCAAAAAAGCTTAGAAACATTTGCAAAACAATTAACAGGTAACGAAGACGACGCAAAGGATTTAACACAAGAGACATTTCTCAAAGCATTAATCTATCGCGACAAGTATGTCAACCACAACAATTTCAAAGCATGGGTCTACACCATCATGAAAAACATCTTTATCAACAACTATCGTAGAACTAAAAAAGCAAACACCATTATCGACCAAAGCGAAGATCTTTACTATTTAAACATCAGCAACTCACACACTGACACTGACCCTGAAAGCATGCTCAATGCCATAGAACTTGAAAAAGGCATCAAGAATCTTGATGAGGATTTCAGACGCGCCTTCGACATGTACAATGAAGGCTACAAATACAAGGAAATCGCAGACACCTTGCATCTGACAATCGGCACAGTAAAAAGCAGAATCTTCTATAGCCGTAAAAAACTTATGACACAACTAAGCGAGTATTGTCCTAACTAATTTTAACAAAAACACAAAAAACAAGTCGCACTCTGACTTGTTTTTTGTGTATAAAAAAAATAGTTATTCGATATACAATAAATTTGACAAATAGTTGTTAATTTTGCACATATTAATATATAACAAAAAAATCAATTATGATTGAGACAGATATTCGTGAATTAAACGAAAGAATACAAAGAGAAAGTCAGTTTATTGACCTCATTAATCTTGAAATGAGCAAAGTCATTGTCGGACAGAAACACATGACTGAAAGATTGCTTATTGGTTTATTATCAAACGGCCACATCCTTCTTGAAGGTGTTCCAGGCTTAGCAAAAACCCTTGCTATCAAAACATTGTCAAGCATTATCGACGCAGATTTCAGCCGTATCCAATTCACTCCAGACCTTTTGCCTGCCGACTTAATCGGTACGATGATTTACAGTCAGAAGAACGAAGAGTTTATCGTAAGAAAAGGTCCTGTTTTTGCGAACTTCGTTTTAGCTGATGAAATCAACCGTTCCCCAGCCAAGGTACAGAGTGCTTTACTCGAAGCTATGCAGGAACATCAAGTGACAATTGGCGAAAGCACATTCGCATTGCCAGACCCATTCTTGGTAATGGCAACACAAAACCCTATTGAACAAGAAGGTACATATCCACTTCCAGAAGCTCAGGTTGACCGTTTCATGCTTAAGGTCATCATCGACTATCCAAAGAAAGAAGAAGAAAAAATCATCCTTCGTCAGAATATTAATAAGGAGTATCCAGAAATCAAACCTGTCACTTCGACAAAAGAAATCTTGAACGCAAGAAAAGTATGTCGCGAAGTTTACCTCGATGAAAAGATTGAAAACTACATCACCGACATCGTTTTCGCTTCACGTTATCCTAACGACTACAAATTAAAGAAGTTTGCAAACTTAATCAGCTACGGCGGTTCACCACGTGCTACTATCAATTTAGCAATGGCTGCCAAGGCATACGCATTCATCAAACGTCGTGGTTATGTTATTCCTGAAGATGTTAGAGCTGTTGCTCCTGACGTTATGCGCCATCGTATCGGCTTGACATACGAAGCTGAAGCAGAAAACATCACAACAGAAGAAATCATCAACGAAATACTCAATATTGTTGAGGTGCCGTAATCAAAATATTGAATTATGGAAACAAACGAACTATTTAAAAAGGTTAGAAAAATCGAGATTAAGACACGTGGCTTGACCAACAATATCTTTTCAGGTCAATATCATAGTGCCTTCAAAGGGCGTGGTATGACCTTCAGTGAAGTTCGTGAATATCAATATGGCGACGACATTCGTAACATCGACTGGAATGTAACGGCTCGTTTCAACCGTCCTTTTGTCAAGATTTTTGAAGAAGAACGTGAGATGACGGTGATGTTATTGATTGATGTCTCAGGCTCCAATGATTTCGGTTCGGTGAACATTTCAAAAAGAGACCTCACCGCTGAACTAGCAGCTGTCTTGGCGTTTTCTGCAATCCAAAATAACGATAAGGTCGGTGTGATATTCTTCAGTGACCAGATTGAGAAATTCATTCCACCGAAGAAAGGATCGAGCCATATCTTACGTATTATCAGAGAGATTGTCACCTTTAAGCCACAACATAAAGGCACCGACATTGGAGAAGGTCTTAGATTTTTGACAAGCGCTATCAAGAAAAGAACAACAGCATTCTTGATATCCGACTTCGTTTCACAAAAGTCGTTCGAGCAACAGATAAGAATTGCAGCCAACAAACACGACCTCGTATGTCTCAGAATAACAGACAAAAGAGAACTGTTAATTCCTAAGATAGGTCTTGTAAAGTTCAGAGATTCAGAGACAAACAAAGATGTCTGGATTGACACCTCAATGAGTTCATGGAATGAAGCTTATCAGAAATACCTACAACAAGAATCAGCAAAGCTGAATAAGATATTCGCGAATAATGGCATTGACAACACACTGATTTATACAGATATTGATTATGTCAAACCTTTGATGCAATTATTTAAAAAAAGAGAATCTAGAAGATGAAAAACAAGATATTGCACATATTGATATTCTTAGTGGCAATAATTACACCTTATAAATATTGTCATTCACAAGACCTTATTGTCAATGGAAAAATTACCACTGACTCTATTCTCACAGGACATCCTTTCGATTATTGTCTTGACATCAAGATGCCTAAAGGCTACATAATCAACTGGAATGAGCTAAAAGACACCTTGAACAAAAGCATTGAAGTCATAAGCAGAAGTGAGATAACAGAGTTGGCCATTGATAATGGTAGCGATATCTTATTAACGCAAAATCTCACTCTCACTTCATTCGATACTGGTTATGTCGAAATACCTAGCATTGGCATTAAGTATTACAAATCAGCCAAAGACACTACTGTATATACAAGTTACACAGACTATATGTATGTATATGTAGAACCAGCTGCTATTGATACAACAATGGCATACAGACCTATAAAAACGCCAATAAAACAAAACATAACTTTTGAAGAAACTGTACCTTTTGTAGGTGGCGGAATTATATTAGCAGGATTAGTCTTACTCATTATATATATAATAAGACGTTTGAGAAAGAAAACAAATATCGAAGAAGAGGATGTCAAGCCTCAAATTCCAGCTATTATTACCGCGAGAGAAAAGATGGCACAGTTAAAAGAAGCCAACCTCTGGCAATCAGGAAAATACAAAGATTATTACACAGATTTGACAGGTATTGCTAGAGAATATCTTGAAGGTCAATTCAATATTGACGCTATAGAGATGACTTCAGACGAAATTCTAGATGAAGTAAGAAAGATTCAGCTCGACAATCTTATTTTCAGTAAGTTACAAAATACACTTATCACATCAGACTTGGTAAAATTTGCTAAAGCGACACCTAGTCCAACCGAGAACGAAAATGCTTTCAAAGACATCAACTCTTTCATTGAAGAAAGTTTCGTTTTCCATCAGGAACAAGAAAAGAAAAAAGCTGAAGAAGCAAAAGCCAAGAAGCACGATTTTGAAGAAGACAAAAACCAAGAAATGGAGGAAACAAAATGAATTCCATAGAATTTGCATCTCCGCACTTCCTTTTGGGACTGATAATAATACCGCTTTTTGTGGTATGGTATATCTTTAAATGTAACAAGCAACAGGCATACGTACGTTTCTCCGACACAAGCTATTTCAATAAATTGCCAAAATCGTGGAGAACATATTTAAGACATATTGTCTTTGTCTTGGAAATCGCTGCATTAGCGTTGTTTATCGTGGCTTTAGCACGACCACAAAGCAGCACCAAAAATCAGAAGATAAATGTTGAAGGTATTGACATCGTATTAGCTATGGACATCTCCAGCAGTATGTTAGCCTGCGACTTACAACCCGACAGACTAGAAGCTTCAAAGATTGTGGCATCCGATTTCGTTGCAGGACGTCCTGACGACAGAATGGGTTTGGTCGTTTTCAGCGGTGAGACATTCACTCAAGTACCACTAACAACAGACCACGGCATGATGCTTAACATGTTGAAAGACATGAAGTGCGGCATGCTTGAAGACGGTACAGCAATCGGTGATGGTCTCGCATCTGCAGTAAGCAGATTAAAAGACAGCGAAGCAATATCGAAGGTCGTAATTTTATTAACCGACGGTGACAATAACGCAGGTTCCATCGACCCTTCTACAGCAGCTGAAATGGCAAAATTATTCGGCATCAGAGTCTACACTATTGGCGCCGGAACAAGAGGAATGGCACCTTATCCTGTACAAACACCATTTGGAGGAATCAAATACCAACAAGTTGAAGTAAACATCAACGAAAGCTTATTACAAAGCATCGCTGATGAAACTGGAGGAAAATATTTCCGCGCAGAGTCGAAGGAAAAACTTCAACAAATCTACGATGAAATAGACAAGATGGAACGTTCAAAAATTGAAGTCAATGAATATAAAAGACTTCACGAAGAGTTTTATCCATTTGCAATATGGGGACTCATACTTCTCATCTTATCATTCATCTTAAAGAACACCATTTTTAAATCAATAACAGAATAAAGATAATACAATGGAAAACAATATTTTAAGATTTGAACATCCAGAATATCTGTATTGGCTTTTGATAATACCAGTTCTTATTGCCATATACATCACGATACGTATTATCAATAAGAAGCAATTTCAAAAATTCGCCGATTCAAAATTTGCGGAATTGCTTACACCTTTAGTTTCAAAATCAAGAAGCAACACAAAATTTGTCATATTCACTATTGTTGTAACTTTAGGTATTCTTGGCATTGCCAATTTACAGACTGGCTCAAAGTTGGAAGAAGTTAAACGTGAAGGTATTGATTTATATTTCTGTATCGACGTCTCTAACTCCATGAACGCTGAAGACATCGCACCGAATCGTCTGGAACGTTCAAAACAAGCTATCAACAATATTATCAATAAATTAAACGGAGACAGAATCGGTATAGTAATATTTGCTGGAAACGCATACGTTCAATTGCCTATCACCACTGACTATGCAGCTGCTAAAATGTTTCTCTCTACCATAAACACCAGCATGATTCCGTCACAAGGTACAGAGATAGGCGCTGCTATCAATTTAGCAGCTAGGTCTTTTGGCGAAAACGAAAACGGAAAAGCAATTGTCATCATCTCCGATGGTGAAGACCACGAGAATGGTGATGCCATAAAAGCAGCACAAGACGCCATAAAAGCAGGAATCAAAATATATACTATAGGTATGGGTCTTGAAGAAGGAGCACCTATCCCACTCTACAACCAATACGGCAAACAAGTTGGATATAAGAAAGATAAAAATGGCAACGTCGTCATCACAAAATTAGACGACAACTTATTACGACAAATAGCGGAGATTGGCGACGGAATATACAGAAGAGCTAGCAACTCCAACGTCGGCTTGGACGAAATATTTGAAAAAATAAACAGTAGCAACAAAACCGAAATTGAATCTAAGGTGTTTACAGACTATGAAGATCAATTTCAATGGTTTATCGGCGCAGCTATAATCCTTTTAATTATTGAAATCTTAATCTCTTCAGGAAAAAAAGATTGGGAGACAAAATTCAAATTCTTTGAACCAAAAGATGAAAATGAACAATAAACATATCTATATCAGCATAGTCATTATGCTAATCTGTTTGACTGCAAACGCTCAGACAGACAAGGGACTTATCAGACATGGTAACGCTGAGTTTAAAAAAGGTAACTTTTCAGAAGCCGAAGTAAACTACAGAAAATCATTGGATAAAGAATATAATCCTAAGGCACAGTTTAATTTAGGTGATGCTTTATATGAACAAAAAAATTATGAAGACGCTCAGAAGAACTTCTCTGAAGTAGCTGAACGTAATGTTTCAAAAGAGATTGAATCTGACGCATATTACAATTTGGGCAACACCTATCTAGCTCAGGAAAAATATGCAGAAGCCTTTGATTCTTATAAGAAATCACTAAAGTCAAACCCTAAAAACGATGACGCCAGATATAATCTGGAATATGCTCGCTGGAAGATGATACAACAACAGCAGCAACAACAAAATCAACAGAATCAGCAACAGGAACAAAAGCAAGATCAGAAACAAGATCAGCAGCAACAACAAAATCAACAGAACCAACAAGAGCAAGAACAGCAACAAGAACAAAAGCAGGAACAGCAACAGCAACAACAACAGCAACAGCAGCAGCAAATGTCAAAAGAAGATGCTGAACGTATGTTAAAAGCTCTTGAAAATCAAGAGAAAGAAACCATGGAAGACATCAATGACAAGAAGGCTGCGCAAATGCAAAAAAGAAAGTCTGAAAAAGATTGGTAGTATTAAATAAGGTTTTATTTTTGCAAATTAAAATTCAAATAATGAAAACTAAGCTCTTATATATTGTATTATTCTGTTTTATATCGATATACACACTTGAAGCACAATCAGATGTATCATTTAAAACCATCTGTAAAAAACAAGTTTCCGTTGGGGAACAGTTTCAAGTTTCTTACGAATTAAATGGAGATGGAAAAGATTTCAAGACACCTAATTTCACCAATTTCGAAATCATAGGCGGACCTTTTACATCAACAAGTTCTAGTGTCCAAATTATCAATGGATCGGTATCAAGAACAAACACACAGACTTTCTCATTTCATTTAAGAGCTATTAAAGAGGGTGTATTCACTATACCATCAGCTTCCATCACCGTTGACAAGAAGAAAATAACGAGTGAGCCATGCGAGATAAACGTCGTCGCATCAGCTTCTGGAGCTAGCACTTACAACGGAGCAACAAGCAACTCAAACAACTCAAAAAGCAATATTACTGCAAAAGAGGTATTTCTCAAAGCTACACCTAACAAGAAAAAGGTATATCAAGGAGAACAAATCTTATTAACATACAACATTTACTACACAATACCTATCTCACAGTTATCTGTTTCAAAATCACCTTCCTATTCAGGATTCTGGACCAAAGACATAACAGAAAATGACGGTTCATTGCAACAATCTTCGACGGTCATCGACGGACAACAATATAATGTTGCAACAATACAAGAAATCGTTTTATTCCCACAAAAATCTGGCAATCTTATCATTGACCCACTAGACCTTACATGCGTAGCTCAAATCAGACAACAACGCAAACGCTCACAAGGCTACGACCCTTTTGAAGATTTCTTTGGCGACGTAATGGGAACATCATACACTAACGTAAGAAAAGACATTAAGTCACAACCTATTACCATTGAAGTAGAGCCATTACCAACAGCCAACAAACCTGAGAGTTTCCAAGGTGCCGTCGGACAATTCACATTCACATCAAAGATTGACAAAAGCGAGTTAAAAGTCAACGAAGCTTTCACTTTAACTTTGACTGTATCAGGAAAAGGCAATATAGAATTATTAGAATTACCAAAGCCTGTATTTCCTCCAGACTTTGAAATTTACGACCCTAAAATCAGCACCACTGTCAAAAACAACGCATTAGGAATTTACGGCAGTAAAAAAGCTGAATACATAATCATTCCTAGGGTTTCAGGTGACTTCACATTAGAAGACATAGAATTCTCATATTTCAATCCATCATTGAAAAAATATGAGACATTAAAATCTGATTTGCATACAATTCAAGTTCAGAAGGATGCAAGCAGCAGCAATTCTGGAATATACACGCCAGGACAAGCCGACATCAAATATTTGGGCAGCGACATTAGACATATCAACGCAAGCGATAATACTCTAAGCATCACAGGAGCAACATTCTTTATGTCGTCTCTTTATATTGCAATCATTATAGTAATGGTGGCAGCATTTGTGATAATATTGGTGGTTTACAAGAGAATCAACAAATTCAATAAGAACCAAGTATTAGTAAAAAACAAACAAGCTACAAAGATTGCCAAGAAACGTCTTAACAATGCTCATACTTATCTTGTCAATAACAATCAGAATAGTTTTTACGAAGAATTTTCACAAGCATTATGGGGATATATTTCTGACAAGCTTAACATCAGCCGCTCACAGCTTTCAATGGAAAGTGTA
>JAZRNQ010000151.1:0-6670 GCA_045648285.1 Bacteroidales bacterium
CAAACTAGCAACTGCCCATTTATTGTGTCCCATTATTATTACCTCTTTCGTTTTTCTTTATTATAGCACAAGGGGTTGGATTTGTCAACCCCCTTTTTAACTTTTTTAATGCTTGGTGTACAGTCGAATTACTTCACCGCATTCACACTTGTAATAATAATACACATCAGATTTGGTGTGTTCTACATCAAAGAATTCCCACTGCCCACCACAACAAGGACATTCACCATTATTCCATTCAGTAGTATCATTGTATCCTTCGGCACAAGCAATCAGTACCACAAGTGCGAGAAAGACACAAGTCCAGATAGCCAAGTTCTTCATTGTTTATTACCTCTTTCCTTTGTTTGTACTTGTATTATAGCACGGCAAGCTTGATTTGTCAATACCTTTTGGGAAAATAATTTATTTATTTTTTTTCTAATTTTCCTCTTGACAAAATGCGTGGGATGTGTTATACTGGCAATTAGGGCGCGCCAGGGCCGTACGCGCGCCTATGGCAGGATTCGTCAAATTGCACAAAAGAAGGAGGGCCTTAGCCCTCCTTACACACTCGCATCAGCAGTCTCTCATAGGACAAGCCTGCTACTGTACATAGCACACGCAGGTTGTCTCTCACCATCAGCTTCTCTGCATAGCTAATGTCCTCATTGTCTTTGCCTAGTACCAGCATGATGTACTTGTACTGATGGCTTGCCTGCACCTCAGGCTTGCACTCTACTACAGTAGCGAGCATCTTATTGATAGGTCTCTTGTTCATTGTGTGTACCCCCTCTTACTTGATGGTGATGGTGGTGTGCTTAGTATACTTACTAGTCTTTACATCTACTACAGTATCCTGATAAACTCTATTGCTGATACTGTGGAACTCTACTGCAGTGTCCTTGTCCTCTACCTTGTTCAGCAGGGTGATCAGCTCAGCTACGGTCATGGTGTTCTTCATTGTGTGTTACCTCTCTCTGTTCTTTGTACCTTTATTATAGCATTACGGGAGCTTTTTGTCAAGAGTTTTTTTGCCGTTTTCTACAACTTTTTTTTAGCACCCCCTACAGTATGCCCCACTAGGGGACCTGGCGCCTGTGCTCGGGGGCTACTCCTACACAGTGTAATAGAGTAAGGCTGTGCCTTACTCTACATCTACTACATGGTCATCATAGATAGTGTCTGTGCCCATGGCCAGCATGGTCAGCACTACGTGTGTGCCTACACATGGCACTGTGTCACCCTCTACATCATAGCACCACACGTTGCCTGTGGCGTCCTCTGCGCTGATGGTGTGTCCCTGTACCTCTACTACCACAGCCTCTCTAGTGTATCTGTCATTGAGTGTTGCTTGTCCTAATGCATTGAACAATAGCACAAACAGCACAGCTACTACTACACACAGTATCTTCTCTCTTCTCATTGTCTTGTCCTCCTTAGTTCCACTGTTTGCTAATCATTCTATCCATGCGTGCTTCATGTACTCTACCACTGTTTGTAGTACAGTACACAGAGGTGTTGCTCATGTAGTGTACAGCACTGCGTGCAGGCATCTTCTTGAAGGGGCTCTTGTAGTAGGCATCACCCTTGCGGAAGGCTTCTTTCTGTGCATCTGTCAGCAGGTCTTTGTAGTTCATGATCATTACCTCTCTCTGTTCTTTGTGCCTTTATTATAACACGTCATGATGCGTTTGTCAAGAGGTTTCGTGAAATTTTTTTATTATTATTCTTCGTCAATTTGCACAAAGATTTTTTGTAAGGTCTCTAATTATGGCAAACTAGGGCCTCGCCGCCCATTCGCGGCTCGCTGTATTGATAGGGGGTGAAGACCTTCCCAGCACTTCTCTCGCCAGACAAGCAGACTATAGACTTTGTGTTTTTCCTCGGGTAGAAATATCAAATCGAGTGGGGGGTGTATTTCGGGAAAAAATTTTTTTCTTTTTGTGTTTTTCTTTTGCTCTGGGCAAAACAATCCTGAAATCCATTTTTGATTTCGGATAACGGAGAGCGAAGCTCTCCATTTCGGTTACGGGCAAAAAAAAAGAACGGGACCGAAGTCCCGTTTTTCTGAAAATTTATGCGTGGGCGCATGAGTGTAGCTCCGCAACACTACCTGTTACGAGCATATTTGAAATTTTATCTGCCAATGCATCAATAGTAACTGTCGTAGCTGCGTTACAAGAACTCAACGCAGAGACCGCTGAATCGGCGTCGCCGCAAGAAATCGTAATACTATAATCTTGAATTGTCGCCGGAGTTGTAGTCAACAGCCCATTCCAGTAGTCAATACCCTGGATTGGTGCGGTCGCAATACCGGTTTCCGCAGGTGACCAGCTCTTGGATTTCTCTTGCATAAAGTAATGCCATACATATCCAGCTCCATCTTGTGCAGTGCCCATATATCGACAATGATTTAACTCATCGGGGAATTCCCAACCAGTACCCCAGGCTACGATTTCATATTCGTTCTCGTATCCTGCGTCGTCTACCACTGCCCAGATATGCGGCCAGCCATTTTGCTCTTGGATATTCAGCCATTTAATCACATTTGCGGTGATGGTGATAATCTCACCATCTCTTGGCAATTTATACTTAAATATTCTCTTCATTGCGGACTTCCTCCAATGCGGCCGCTGCTTCTTCGATTGCAGCCATTGCTCGCTCAGCTTGGGTTTTTGCGTCCAGGCGCACGCATAAGAACCAGCAATCATCAATGAAACTCGTAAAATATTCAACTTGGTCGCCGGGTTCAATGCGGAATTTATTTCTCAAATGAGAAGGGATTACAATGCGGCCTGAACCATCAACCTTGTAGGTACTATTTTCCGGGATCATCATTGCACCCTTAATCCATTCATTCTGTGGCATAAGTACATCCTCCTATATAATGAATACAAAACATCGAGCATTGTGCGCCCGGCTGTTTGCAGGGTAAATATTTGTTTGCTAGCTCTTGGATATGCGGGCAGCGCTTAATAAAACGCAAGAAGTAATCATATCCGTATAGAGCATAAATGCGTTCAGCTTTAAAAGTATCTCGTTCAATGCGATACTTTTGTGGGTCACAACCAATTTGACCCAAATATTGAGCGTAGGAATCTGCTTCCCACATACTCTCTGCATCAAGTAAAATCAATGTCCAATCATCCACGTTTTAAACACTTCCTTGCTTTTGCTTCGATGACATTATCCAGAAGTGCGCATCGTGTAAGCAGCCCAACTCCTCCTGGAACTGGAGTTACATCTCGTCCTTCTGTGTTAAAACAGTCACCAACCAATTTTCCATTCTCGTCGAAATTAATGCCGACATCAATAACAGGCACATGAATTGGGTAGCAATTCAAAAAGCCTGCTTTACCCACTGCGGTGACTATCAGGTCAGCGCTATACAAATGATGTGACAATTTTGATTTACTGTGGCAGAGGGTTACTGTCGCGTCTGCGTTAGTCATCAATCTCGCTAGAGGCTTACCTACAATATTGCTGCGGCCGATGATTACGACATCCTTGCCGATAAGGTCAAACTCACAAGCTCGTAGATACTTCATAATGCCGCCAGGAGTAGCAGGAGCATAAGGGCTATCGGGATGGAAACCATCAACATCTTTTTCTGGGTCGATTGCGGCAACCACTGCCTTCTCGCGAATATGGGGTGGGAGTGGCAGTTGCACTATGACGCCGTCATAATGTTCCTGATCCAATCTTACAGCTTCACATAACTCATGTTCAGTAATATCTTCGGGATATTGATAAACATCAGCTACGATGCCAACCTCTTCACAATCTTTTACTTTGTTTTTAATGTAACGATTAGATGCTTCTACATTACCAACTTGAATAATTGCTAACTTAGGAGCATCACCAATTACTGCGATTCGTTCTTTAAACTGTTCTTTTAATTCTTTTGTATATTCTTTAATGTTTCCAAGGATCATCGTCGTCTCCCCACCCTTCTGGTAAAATACAATCTAAAATTGCTTCAAGTACATTGGCGATTGTAAATATTGGACCGCCAATTATAAAAATAATTCCAACTAATAACTGGTCTTGCCAAGATAAATCTTTGCAAGCTGGAGCATATTGAATCATCACCAAAAGTGACATTGCGCTCCATAAAATTGCAATAATTATTCCGCTGATTTCCATGTCCACATTCCCTCCATAGGAGAATAAACAACAACATTCTTAAATATTGTTGGAGAGCCAAAAGCATCTTCGAGAACTTCATCATCAAGGTCATCTGCGGCAGCTCCTATATATTCTTGAATAGTTTCCTTTGTGCAAACCGTAAAACCTACAATTTTTTTATCTTCATACATTGAGAAATCTGTGACTACCATCTCTTCATCACAGTTAAATTTAACTTGCGAAATTACTGTTGCGGGATAATATTTCCCATCATATGCAGTCTTAAATTTTGCGGGTGTTTTCCCTTGAGCCATATCCATTGCCTGTTCAACAACTTCAAAGGTATTTTTTAGTACCTGCAATAGCCAAAAAATAAAGGCGACTGCGCCGACCAGTAGGAAACTCAAGATTACGATTGCGACAATCATATCTATTACTCCTTTATCTATTTATTTACATTAATATTATAACAAAAATTTTTTTCTTTGTCAAGTCGGTGCGGCATGGCCAAATCTTATTAAATTTAATGTTAAAAATTTCATATATAAGTTGGAGAAAATTTTTCGGAAAAACTTGACAAAAGAAAATTTTTCTGGTATAATAAAGATATGAGAAAGACTGGAGGTAAAGTAATGCTCAAATTAGATTATACTTTAGAAACTCCAGCAGAAAGAAAACAGTTAGTCGAAAAAATTTTAGAGGAGTGTCCTAATCCTACTCCATAGTATTTGGAAACCCTCGCGCACTATCTGGTTCTTTGCATGCAGAAACAAGAGAAAAAGGAGCGTAAGCTGCTAACAGAGAACCGCATGGCCACTGTTAACAAAAGAGAAACTTCCTTCGAGGGTCTTGTCTCCCAACTTGAAATTGGCGAAGACGGCATTTATAATATGATGAGTAATGATAAAAATTAGATTTTTCAACCTAAAGTAATGATAACGAAAAAAGATGTAGAAGAAGTACCCGGATTAAAACAGTTAAGAGAAGCCATTAAAATGTGGGAAGAGAAGTTAAAAACTGCTTCCGGGCGTGATGCTTTTATTATCAAAAAGGCGATTATCGATTTACGAAAGGACCAATACATTCTCAAAGATGCTTGGTACAAGCCTATTATTCCAAAAAATATCACACGCTCTAAGCACTATATTCCTCTCGATGATGATTTTTCATTTGATGATGATGGATATGTTGTTCCAGAGGGTGTTTCTTTATGTGACCCGAAAGTCTGCTCTGCAATTTTATGTAATTATTCGTTATTAAAGCAAGAATGCTGGGGCGAATTTGAACGAGATTTATGGTTCTTAATGCATGATTTCGATGAGGTTGCGGATGCTGCTTTAAAAGACTATCCTTTATATGATAGAATTGTAGAGTATAAAATCGATGGGTTGCAAAATATAGACATTCAAGAAAAGATACAATTAGAGTTTGGGATTAAACACAGTGTTGAATATATTTCAAGTTTGTGGAGAAATAAAATTCCAAAATTAATAGCTTCCGAGGCTGAAGACAGATTGCTTGATTGGTATTTCTTAAATGAAATGAAAGGCAAGTATAAGAAGTGCAGCCGCTGCGGAGAAATTAAGTTAGCACATAATAAATATTTTAGTAAAAATAAAACTTCTAAAGATGGTTTTTACAGCATTTGCAAATGTTGTAGAAATTCGAAGGCCAAAAAGTCATAATTCCGACTTGGTATTTTCATTATAAGTAAAGGAGGAAATTTTATGGCTGAAAGCTTTTATTGTGAAAAATGTAATCGAACAATGAATGCTGATTAGTTCTATGGTTCTAATAACCTTGAGAAGTATCCAGAAGGTAAATTACATAAATGTAAAAAATGTACGACAATGCACGTCGATAATTTCAATCCTGATACTTATTTATGGATTTTACAAGAATGTGATGTTCCTTATGTTCCAGAAGAATGGAACAAGTTACTGGCTTCATATGGTAAGGACCGTTCAAAGCTGACTGGTACAACTATTGTTGGACGCTATCTTTCGAAGATGAAATTAAAACAATTTAGAGATTATAGATGGAAAGATACTGAGTTTTTACAAGAAGTTGCAAATAAGCGAATTGAAGAAACTATGAAGCGTCAGGGATATGAGGCTGCGGAAATCGCTCAAGCGCTCGCCACGGCTAGTGTTCCGATTCCCCAAGGGGAAATTGAAATTCCTGTTTATAAGGACACTAATGATAATCCATTCCTGTCGTCTGGAGACGACTACTTTGCGGAGCAAAGTGGAGGCGCCGATGACTTTGTGGATGACTTAACTGAAGAGGATAGAACATATCTTCGATTGAAGTGGGGTAAAACCTATAAACCAGAAGAATGGATTAGACTTGAACAGTTATATGAAGAAATGATGGCATCTTATGATGTCCAAGGTGCTGGACACATCGACACTTTGAAATTGGTATGTAAGACATCTCTTAAGGCGAATCAATTAATCGACATTGGCGATATTGAGGGCTTCCAGAAGATGAGTAAAGTTTATGATAGTTTGATGAAGTCTGGTAAATTTACAGCAGCTCAGAATAAAGCTGAGTCTGG
>JAZRNQ010000152.1:0-23480 GCA_045648285.1 Bacteroidales bacterium
ATCTACTGTTCTTCGATCAAGCAGCGAGAGCGTAAGTATTTTCGCCAATTAATTTTTTGCAGTCAAGATTTATGAGCGTCACTGCGAGGCTCAGCATGCTTACATGACCATTCTACAAGCTGTCAAAACCGGTCAACCCCATATTTCAATGAACCTTTCTTTTGGTCAACAGTCAACAGACAACGGTCAACTGCCTTTGTTCATTTTTTTGACATTTAATTATGTCTCGAAACGAGTTTGCAAAGTTACGATTTTTCTTTCATATATAAAAGAACAATATTTAAGAAGTTTTGTTTTTGAAGGCTAATGGCTAAAGGATGTTGATTATAACTCCAAGAAAATGGCTTTTGGTTAAAAATTAACAATTGTACATTATACATTATTAATTATACATTGTCAAATAAAGCAACCCTGCTGGGAATCGAACCCAGATCTAAGGAACCGGAATCCTTTATTCTATCCGTTGAACTACAGAGCCGAATTAATATTGAAAGTGCAAAGATAATATTTTTTTAGTTAGGAGTTAGGAGTTAGGAGTTAGGAATTAGGAGTTAGGAGTTATTTTTGAGTTTTTGAGTTTTTGAGTTTTTGAGTTTCTGAATTTCTGAGATTTTTAAATTTCTTCCCTTGGAAGGTGTCGCGTTCTTCCATTCTTTTTTCGATGAGATTCAAGACCTCGTCATAGCGAAGGTTCATCCATGGTTTTGAGATGAGATAACGAGGTGGCACTTCGCCAGCAAATCTTTCTATCACCAAATCTGGATTTAGTCTTTCGGTGAAGTCTATCACGAATTCTATATAATCTTCTAAAGTAAATAGATGGAAAGCCTCTGGATTGTTGAGATATTCCTCAGCCATGAGAGTGTCTTTAAATATTTGCAGCTGATGGAATTTCACTGTAGTCAGTGGTAATTCAGAAATAACATCTGCGGCATTTATCATCATTTCACGAGATTCTCCAGGAAGTCCGAAGATGAAATGACCGCCGCAAGGAAGACCGTAGTCGTGTGTCAAGAAGATTGCTTTCTTTGCAGTCTCGAAGTCGTGGCCTCTGTTGACACGTTTCAAAGTCTCGTCATAAACCGATTCCACTCCGTATTCAATCATGACGTAATGTGTTTTGTTAATTTCTTTTAACAAAGCTAGTTTTTCTTCATCTATGCAGTCGGGACGTGTTCCTACGACTATGCCTATAACGCCTTCCACTTCAAGAGCCTGCTTGTAAATTTTCTCTAGCTCATCTACATTTTTGTACGTGTTGCTGTAAGGCTGGAAATAAGCGAGATATTGTTTAGCGCGGCGATAACGTCTTTGATGAAACTCGATACCTTCTTCAATCTGCTGGCGAATGCTTTTCTCAGGACGACAGTACGATGGATTGAATGCGTCGTTGCGACAGAACGAGCAGCCGCCAGTGCTTATCTTGCCGTCACGATTCGGACAACTGAAGCCAGCGTCGATGCTGATTTTCTGCACACGACCGCCGAAGATACGAGTGAAATATGAGTTGTAACTGTTGAAACGTCGTTCCATTTTTTTATTTTTTGCAAAAATAAAAAAAGACAACGGACAACAGACAACAGACAACTGTTTTTTTAATTCATAATTCATAACGCATAATGCATAATTAAATTTATACATCATTACATTACTAATAACTTTCAATTTTTTATTTCATATTTTTGATAAAATCGGTAAATTTGCAAGTGGAATTTAAAATTAAATTTATTTAACCTTAAAGAAAAAAAATTATGGATATTACAAAGATCAATTTGTACAAAATCAATTTTGATGCTATTTCTAAAAGTATTGAAGATGATAATGGTGATGTGATGGAGGTATGGTATGCGCGTGAATTGCAAAGTGTTTTAGGATATGCCAGATGGGAAAACTTTGTGATTGCAATTCACCGAGCGATGGAATCATGTAAAACGCAGAATGTCAGTGTTGAGGACCATTTTCGTGAGCTCACGAAAATGGTTATATTATCAGAATAATCAATAATTTAAAAATCATATAAAATGGAAAAATTTAAAATAGGTGATAAAGTGAATTTCCTTAACTCCACAGGCGGTGGAACAGTGAAGAAAATAATCGACACAAGAATGGTGGAAGTGACAATAGAAGACGGCTTCGACATTCCTGTCTTGATGAGCGACCTCGTCCTTGACTTCCGTTCACAGCCTGACAAGAGACAGCAGATTGTTGACAGCACACAGAAGGAGATTCAGCAGAAACAGATTATTGAAGAGAAAGAGATAGACGAGGCTCGTAAGAGTACGTTGCGTCGTTTCGGCCGCAATGCCGAGGAAGAAGGACTTTATCTCGCTTTCATTCCTCAGGACCAGCAGTGGCTGCTCACAGGATTGCTCGATGTCGTTCTTGTAAATAACACTCCAGCCGATGCTTTGTATAGCTTCAACATCAAAGAAGAAAATAAATATATCAATGTCGACTACGGCAGCATCGCTCCTCATTCAAAGGTCGTGATAGAGTCTATCTCTCGCGAAGACATCGAATATTGGTGCGAAGGTTACATACAAGTCATACTCTCGCAAGAAGAAGCCGACTTCGTATATCATCCTCTCCATGCGCCATTCTCATTCAGAAGCAGCAGGTTCTTCAAAGACGGAAGCTACGTTGAGTCGGGAGTGCTAGGCGAGAAAGCTGTTATGATAAATCTTTCAAGTCTCATCGCTTTAAAAGGAACAGAGACCGACTTCACCAAGTTGATGAAAGGCGACGACAAGAAAGCTGTCGCTTCAAACAACAAGTTAGTTAAAGAGAAAGCAGCTATCGACAAACATCAGACGGCTCCAGGAGAAGCCATCGTCGACCTTCATATCGGAGAACTCGTAGATAATATATTAGGTATGTCGAGCAACGACATCTTCCGTACTCAGATAAATTATTTCAAGAAGATGTTGGAAAGCGCGATTACCAACGAATACGACAAGGTTACATTCATCCACGGCGTCGGCAACGGAGTCCTGAAGAACGCCATCATAGAAGAGCTGAAACATTACGACAACACCAGCAACAGAATGGCTTCGATAATGAAGTTCGGCGTGGGAGCTATCGACGTTATGATAAAAGAAAAAGAAGCTTAATCAAAGATGTACATAAAATCCAACGACTTATTCAAATCTACTCATCCTGAGAAAATCTACGACAATATCTCAAAACCCATTATCATCGCAGATCATCTTCTGACTCCTGATAATATGGGTTCGATGATAAGATTAGCTGATAACATCGGAGCGTCGGAGATGTGTTTCTTAGGCATCGCTCCTACTCACAGCCTTTCAAAAGTAAAGAAAGCAGCTGCAAGCAGCAAGGATAACATAAAATGGTATTACACCGAAGACGACGATTTACGCAAGATTGTAGGTGATAAAAAGATTGTTGCCATTGAGACTTCCGACGATGCGGAATGTATTTACGATTGTGAGTTGCCTAAAGATATCGCCTTCATCGTTGGCAACGAGAGTCGAGGCATAAGAGAAGAGATTTTGAAGCAATGTGATAAAATCGTTTATATTCCTGTTCCAGGACCGACACGTTCTTTAAACGTCAGCCACGCAGCAGCAGTAGCCTTGTTTGAGTGGCAGAGGCAAGTTTTAGAAAGACTACAAGGCCACAAGACTACAAGACCACAAGTATGATTTAAGTTTTATACAAAACAAATAAGGGCAGCTTAAAAAGCTGCCCTTACTTATTGACTTGTAGTCTTGTAGTCTTATTGACTTATTTTGCAACTACAACGCGTTGTACTGAGCTTTGACCAGCGTTGTCTACAACGTCGAAGAAGTAAACACCGTTTTCGCATGCGCTCATGTCAACAACATTATTTTGTGTCTTAACGACTTTAACCAATTGACCAACTGAATTGTAAACAGCTACGTAGTTGATATTTTCACCTTCTACTGTAACCATACCTGTTGTTGGGTTAGGATAGATATTGTAGTTATTGCTCAAGATTTCTCCTACATTTTCACCCCATACTCTGAGTTTCAATGGAATTTCAAACAACTCTTCTGCATTTTCAACATCAACAACTAATTTAGCTTCGTATGTTTCACCTTTCTTAAGACCGAATGTGCTAAGTTCAATTTCCATAGTTGTTTCTTCACCAACTTCAAGTACACCAAAAACTTTGCCTGATATTTCAGCCCAACCGCCTAATACAGGTTCACCATTACATGTCAAACGGATATGTACGTTACCATATGTTCCCATGAAAGCTTCATGTGCGAAAACAAAAGGACCATCATTTCCTAAACGAATCATATCACCATAAGGTGCCAAGTTTGAAGTCATACCATCGAATAACAATGGGTACTTAACAGGATTTTCTGCTGAAGGTTCTTCTGGTTGAACATCTTGTAACAATGATACTGTTGCCCATACATCGAAACCAGTTAATACAACAGGCTCATCCAATTTTGCTGTTAAGAATTCATAAGGTTTGATAGAGCTGTAAGGAACAACTTTTTCAGCTAAACATTCACCTGGCATATTATCTGTGCCTTGACCATAGATACGGAAGACAACGTCTGAACCTTCTACGAGACCGAAATCACCTTCTTTGAAGACATCAACGAAAGGATAGCTGATGTGAGTGATTTTAGTACCAGCTGCTGAACTTGCATATGATGAACCTGGATACATAGCACCGATTTCAATGATTGATGGTTCTTCTATAACAAGTCCTGTAAAACGTGTACTATCACTTAATTCTGAGTCATAGTTAAGGAAAGAAACTTTGTTACCGCCTTCGCTTACACCATAGTCAATCCATGCTGTATAGTCAACGATTGATAAACCTGAATTTTCGATTGTAACTTCAACAGTTGTAACATCGTTAACATCTGAGCTTGCTTCAATTTCTTGGTCAAATGATAACTCAGGAGCTGCTTCTGGACTTAATTGTTTAACAGTAAAGTTATCCAAATAGAAAGCTGATGAGCTGAGTGGAGGGAAGAAGTTCATAGCGTCAAGTTTACGATTTGGGTTTACCTCTTGACCAAAGCTGTCTTTACTCCATTGCCATTCAACGACTTTAGTTTCTTCTGCACCTGGTAATGTGCTGTAAAGTGTAGCAACGTCTGTATTGATATCGATGACGAAACGAACATGCATCCATCCATCATAAACACATACGAAGTCAGCTACGCTATTACCGCCAGCGTGAATTGTACCATGACCTTCTGATGGTTTTTGTTCCATTGAGCCATCATCTACCAAGTGTAAGTGGCCTTGTATTGCCCATACTGAGTTACCACCAGCAAATTCGTGAAGGATGTTAAAGTAACCGCTCTTACCTTGTGGTACATAAACATCAAATTCGATTTCATAGCTACCTGATGCATAACCGCCTAAATCTATAACTTGGTCGTTACCATATGTAAATGATGCACATTGGCTACCTTCAAATTCTATAATTTCTGCATCTTCTGCACCACCTTCTTTTCCTGACCATGTTGTCCAGCATTCATTACCTTTTTCAGCTACTTTATCACCTACTTCATAGTTTTCAAATCTTTCACAGATTAAGTATTCTGAATCGTCACCTGTGTTGTCGTCACCTGTGTTGTCATCACCTGTGTTATCATCACCTGTGTTATCGTCACCTTCTTCGCCAGCTGCGAATGTTAATTGAAGAACGTTTTTCTTTGCTTCGCAGAATTGTTGACCAAAGCCAGTAAGGTTATCACCGCCAGGCAAATTGTCATCATCATTGATGAAAATTGAACGTGTAGCATTGTCTTCAAAAATATCGTATGATGTTCCGCCAGGAGCTTCTGCTGTATAGTCTTGTACACATAACAAAATGTTACCACCTGTGTAAGCGAATGGAGTTGTCAATTCGATTTCCATTACAGCGTCTGTTGTAACAGCACCGTCATAAACGAGGTCTGCATCTGTTACTTCAATCCAGTCTTCGTTTGTAGCAAAGCTACCTTTTGTTACATTTTGCATGTAAACCTTTACAGTTCTTGTGTAAGCTGTTGCATTTGTAAAGAATGCAATCTTTTCGATATTACCAGCAGCATGATTAATTTCTGATGCTGTGTAAATCTGTTGTGAATAAGAATAATTCCACCATGTGTGAGATGGGATACGTGCGTCAATAGTTGTTTTTTCACCAACTGTGACTGTTTCTTGTGCATTCACGGAGAATAAACCGAGTACGCACATCATTGCGAAAAGTAATAATTTTTTCATAATGTTGATTTAAATTAATGATTATAAATTCTTGTTTGAATAATCTAGTTTATCACCTGCAAATTTAATATTTTTTCCAAAAAGAGATAGTGATTATTTATTATTTTTGCGACATATTTTTGAGACTATAAGTCAATAAGTCTACAAGCTTTATATAGTCGACTCACTGACTTATTAGCTCATTGACTTATTGACTTCAACATAATTATAAATGGCTAAATATCAACATATTTTCTTCGATTTAGATAACACTCTATGGGACTTCGACAGAAGTTCTCTCATGGCTTTCGACAAGATATATGATATTTTCAAGCTCATCAATTATGGTATTCCTAGCGCAAGTCATTTTCATCATACATATTTTGAACACAACAACAGACTTTGGGAGCTTTATCGTCAGGGAAAAATCGACAAGGAATTTCTAAAGATTGAGCGTTTCCGTCTGCCGCTTAAAGATTATGGTATCGTTGATGAAAAGCTTGCAACAGACTTAGGTGAGAGCTACACCGACTATGCCGCTCGTCTTGTAGCATTGGTTCCAAACACTCTGGAAGTTCTCACTTATCTTAAAGAAAAGAATTATAACATTCATTTAATAACTAACGGTTTTCTCGAGGTGCAGTCTATCAAGATGGAGGCTTCCGGATTGGACCAACTCATAGACAAATCTTTCGTTTCTGAAGTAGTTGGTTTCAAAAAACCTGACCATAGAATTTTCTATCATGCAATGGAAAATGTCGGTGCCTCATTAGAAGAATGTATCATGATTGGTGATGACTTATCCGTCGACATCATTCCTGCCAAAGAAATCGGAATGACACACATCTACTTCAACAGAAAAAAAATATCTCATAACGAAAAACTCGATTATGAGATAGAAGACCTTTTTGAGATTAAGGAGATTCTTTAATTAGAAACTCAAAATCTCAAAACTTCAAAATTTCTGAAGTTCTGAGATTCTGAGATTCTGAATTTTCACTTAAGGTGTGCCAAAACGCTGATCTTACCTTTCACCTTATCGCCTATTTTGACATTTATTTCTGAGTCTATCGGAAGGAAGAAATCCACTCTTGATCCGAAGCGTATCAATCCGAACTCCTCGCCTACTTTTGCTGTAGCGCCTTTGTCGACATGACAAATGATTCGTCTTGCCATAACACCTGCTATCTGACGGAAGAGGACTTCTCTTCCTTGTTCGTCTTTTACTACCAGAGTGTTACGTTCGTTAAGCTCTGATGACTTAGGATTGATAGCGAACAATTTCTTTCCTGGATGATATTTGTAATAACTCACCACACCATTCATCGGGAACCAGTTGACATGTACGTTATATGCCGACATAAATATCGAGACTTGTATTCTCTTGTCGTGGAAATATTCTTTTTCTTCCACTTCTTCAATAACGACAACTTCACCGTCGGCAGCTGATACTACAGCATCTTTTTCGATGGTAGTGATTCTGTTTGTCGGGACTCTGAAGAATGTGAAGCTCCAGAAAACTATCACAGAACAGGCAACGGTCATGAATATCTGTAATAATTCAATAGGTACAAAAAACCAGAACGCTGCTACTATTATAGCCGCGATTAACATCACTGTAGCGATAACGCCGTAACCTTTTTTATGTATGTACATGATTGTCGTTTTAAATTAATAATAGGTAAATAAAGACGAAAGGCATCGCCATGAAAGTAGCGTCGAAGCGGTCTAATATTCCACCGTGACCTGGTATCAACTTACCAGAATCTTTAACTCCAGCATGTCTTTTCATCATTGACTCTGTCAAATCACCGAGTGTTCCAAATACAACTACTCCCAATGCGAGGAAAAGAACTTGTATGTCACTCATATAGTTATCAAAGAAAAATACATTAAGAACGAAGCGGTTGAGGAGATAAGCAATCAGCATTGTAAACACTGCGCCACCAATGCTTCCTTCTATCGTTTTCTTTGGAGAAATTCTTTCAAAAAGCTTATGTCTTCCTATTGAAACGCCTGTGAGATACGCGAAAATATCATTGACCCAAATCAACAAGAATGCGAAAATTAAAAGCAACCAGCCCTTGTCGGTTCCCATCAAAGCTTCATTGTAGAACATAGTCATAATTCCGCAAGGCAAAGCAACGAATATCATTGAAAGCCATGAAGAACCTACTACATCTACATAATTATATTTTTTAGAGAAAAGGGCAATCAATAGTGGGATGTTAAAAAATATCGGCAAGACAAAAAAACGAGCCTCTATTGAGTCCGGATTTTGAGAGTAAAACGAGAGGAATACGAACAACATTATCGACATAGTTGTCACTATGGTGTTCAATGACTTTCCTTTTTCGTGAGGATATAGATTTGCTATTTCTGCCGAGCCTGCTCCTACTACTGCCGCAAGCATTACAACAGCATAAAATCCGCCTAAATATATACACCCTAAAACAACAACTACAAATAGAAAACCAAATATCGTTCTCTTCCAGAATTCACCCATTTTTTCTCAATGATTTACTTATGAATAGACTTTGCAAATTTAGCATTATTAATCGAAAAAAGCTAGAACTTTTTTCCTAAAAATTAATGACGACTCCCAGTCCGTAATTCGTTGCTATCGGCTGTATTTCAACAGAAGAAATATTACCTATTTTCTCATTGAATTTAACGACGCCTCGACCGATGAAATATCCTAAAGCCGCACCGACGATAACATCAGAAGTCCAATGTTCCTTGCTGATGACACGACCTACAGAAGTCATTGTCGCCAAGGAATACGACACGATACCGACCCATGTTTTATCTGGGTAAAAACCTGCTACTGTGGAAGCTAGTGCAAAGGAACGCATAGCGTGACCCGAAGGAAAAGATGTACTTTCAAAAGACCTGAATGGACCCAGCCAAGTTTGGCTATTGGCTGTTGGCTGTTGGCTGTTGGCGTCTGAAGGTCGGAGACGACATGTGAGGACTTTCAGTCCGGCGGAGGCTACTTCGGCATAGATGAAACTTTGCAAGGCAGCCAGCGACATATTCTTGAGACGACAGTCTTTGCTTATAGCACCAATGGTATAAGTCAGGGCAACGGAAGGAAGTATGAAATATTCCTCACCGAAGACATCCGTATATTTCGAAATATTCTCCGACTGATTATTGTTTAATGTTTTATCAACGAAGCCATAAATCTCATCATCATAGACGAATGCCAATGTTGTTGTAGCAGCTACTCCTCCAAAGACTGTCCAATCCTTCCAGTCATAATGCAGAGGCTGCGACAGAACCGTCAAACCCGAGTGCCAGTATGATTTGAGATAAGTTGCTGAGTTGTTGAGTTGCTGAGTTGCTGAGTTGATTACAATAGAAGTGGTATCTTCAGAAACATTCTGCGAACAAAGCATTCCCGAAAACAACAAACAAAATACCAACAAAAACCTTCTCATAAAACAACTTAACAACTTAGTAACTTAGTAACTTAGCAACTTAGTAACTCACCCTCTTCGCTTCCTCCCAAAGTTCGTTCATCTCATCGAGGCTCATATCGACGAGCGACTTGCCGTTTTCTCTAGCTTTCTCTTCAACATAATTGAAGCGGTTTCTGAATTTCTTGTTAGCCACTTCGAGAGCGTCCATTGGATTTACCTTTATAAAACGAGAATAGTTGACAAGAGCAAACATAAGATCACCGAACTCTTCTGTGATACGTTCCTTGTTCTTTTCCTCACTCTCGACTTCTTCCTTCAGTTCTCTTATCTCCTCCTCTACTTTTTCCCATACCTGTTCTTTATTTTCCCAGTCGAAGCCAACGCCTGCAGCCTTTTCCTGCATACGATATGCCTTCACGAGTTCAGGCAAGGCATTTGGCACGCCGCCGAGAACGCTTCTGTTATGCTCTTTTGTAAGTTTTATCTTTTCCCAATTATCAGCGACTTCTTCAGCTGTTTTCACAGATGTATCACCAAAGACATGAGGATGACGAATTATCAGTTTCTCGCAGATTCCATTGATGACATCGTCGATGGTAAATAAATTTCGGTCCTGGGCAATACGTGAATAAAACACGATATGCATGATGATATCGCCGAGTTCTTTCTTAACATCTTGATAATCCTCATCGACGATGGCTTGACTTAATTCAAAAACCTCTTCTATCGTAAGATGACGCAGACTCTCTATAGTCTGTTTTCTGTCCCATGGACATTCCACTCTGAGTCTGTCCATTATATCCAATAATCGTTGAAATGCTTCAGTTGAACTTTGGCTTTTGGCATTTGGCATTTGGCAGTTATTATCCATATTTTTATTCATTTATTTTTTTGCAAAGATAATAAAAGTCACCAAGACTCCAAGTCACCAAGTTAATCATAAAAAAATAATCGTTAAAAACATATTAAAATTCTCATAATTATTTGCTAATTTTGTGGCATGAAAAAGGACAAGATTTTATTAGTTATTTTATGCTTCTGTTTTATCTTTAATTTGAACAAAGAAGCATTTGCCACAGGCAAGAATGAAGGTGGAGACAAGTCACCTTTTATGGAGTCTTTCATGAAAAACGTGGAAGTAGATTTAAGACTCAGTTATGGTTTCTACATGCATCATCACTATGAGATGGAAGGCTACAGAGCGCACTTCCCAATCTTCGAGTTGTCGTTGCAGAAACAGACATACGGCACATCTTATTGGCAGACATGTTTCAACTATCCATCTGTCGGTGTGACAGCATTTTATTCAGGCATGGGAAACATTGATGTTTTAGGAAAAGCTTTCGCTCTTTATCCATACATCTATTTTCCATTCATCAAAGCAAACACCAACTTCGGTATCCGCTTCGGTTTAGGTCTCGGCTATCTCACAGAAAGCTACGACCACATTGAGAACCCATATAATATATGTATAGGTTCTTCTTTAAATGCAGCGGCTAGCATCACCTTCGACATCACACATCGTTTCTCAGACAGATTCAAGATGTCGCTCTTCGGTGGATTACAACACTTCTCAAACGGATGTACCTCAGAGCCAAACAAAGGAACCAACGTTTTGAAAGGCGGTATCAGCGCTGCTTACATGCTCGACAAGCCAGTAGATTACATCAAAGCAGAAGATATTAAAGAAAAGACAACCCTCGAATATCTCAAGGAATTCAGACCAGAGCTTTATGTCGGATTGTCATACGGTTCAAAAAGAATCGACTACCGACAAAAAGACTACACATCAGTCTACGACCTTGAAATGTACGTCATGGAACAGCTGACTCGTATCATCAAATTCGGTTTCGGTTTCGACTTAGTGTACGACAGCAACGACATACTCCGTAACATCAAAACCGGCACTGAATGGAGCACACGTCAGATATTAAATCCAGGCGCACACGTAGCTGGCGAGTTGCTTATGGGAAGAACATCATTTATGTTCGTCGTCGGCAAACACTTTGGCGATTATATGCACACCGTAGAAAATTATCAGAGATTAGGTCTTAAGATTGACTTCAGCAAACATATCTATGGTAAAGTCACACTTATGGTACATCAATGGCACATCGCCGACTTCCTCGGCTTTGGCTTTGGTTTTCAACTATAATTAAGCAGGTATTATGAGAAAGAGTAAAAGAATCATGAGAAAAGAAAGAAGAATTGCTAGAAGAAACGACAGAAAAAACAATAGAAAGAACAATAGCAAGTTCAGCAAATTATTTAATGCCATCCGCCAGTTTTCTGAAATCAATCGTTCTTTATACATTATATTAATTGCGCTGTTCGTCTCATCATGCGAGCCAGCACCTTGGACTAACGGCAAGCCTGTAACAGAGACACGTTACTTCGGTGATAGCGTTAATATCACAGCGATACATGTTTACCACGACATCAACGTGACTTTGATTGAATCTGACGAATTCAGAATCGACGTCACAACAGGTGAAAACCTCATGGAGAAAATCACCAGCACTGTCGAAAACGGCATTTTATATTTGAAAAACGAAAACATCCGTTATTGGATAAGAAGCTACGATTATCCTTTAGATGTCAAGATTTATCACAATAGCATTAATTGTATTAACTATGAGTCATGGGGCGACTTGACATCAGAAGGCCACATATTCCAAGATACAATCGGTCGTTTCGATTTGAATGTTTTACACGGTTCTGGTCACATCGACCTCAGTCTTAATTGCAAATCATTGATTGTAAGAACACACGACGGTACTGCCAAGGTCACATTATCAGGTTCTACTGATTATACCGACATTTATCACAATGCAAGAAACAATATTTATGCTAAAGACCTTGTTGCAAAAGATGCAATAGTTAACGTATATTATGAAGGTTCTGTTTACGTCAATTGTACAAATAAGTTAGATGCAAAAGTTGACGATTTCGGTAGTATCTATTACAACAGAGAAGTAAAAGAATTGAATGCTACAATTACCGACTCTCCTGTTCCAAATTCAAGAGGCGTTATTGAGCCGTATAATTGATGGCTAAAGACAAATGACTAAAGGCTAAAGGCTGATAGCCAAGATATAGGAGCTGCTTTTGATAAGGCAGCTCTTTTTTTAAACCATTTACCATTAGTCTTTTGCCATATAAACGATTGATTTTCTTAATATTTTTTAAGAAAATAATTCTTGTTTCCTTTGTCATTTATTCATAGCTTTGCATAATATTTTAGAACTAAACATCAAAAATATGAGCGTAGAAAAAGATGTAAGATGGATGCAGCGGTTCGAGAATTACCACAAAGCATTAAAGAGACTTTCTGAAGCCGTTGAAATAATTCGTAGCGAGCAGTATTCAAAGCATAATATCAATTATTTGATTAATGAAGGCTTGATACAATGTTTCGAGTTTACTCATGAACTGGCATGGAAGGTTATGAAAGATTATGCGGAGTATCAGGGGATGACGGAAATTTTCGGTTCGAGAGATGCTATTCGTCATGCTTTGAGATTCGGTCTTATCAATGATGAGCAATGGATGCAGACAATATCAGACAGGAACGTGACATCACATCAATATGATGACGACACCGCAAAGCGTATTGTTGATAATATAATAAATATGTACTATCCATTGTTTGTGGAATACGAGAAAGTTATGTTGGGAAAAATGAGCGTTTGAATTTATGAAATACGGAATCAAAGACGAATATTGGAAAAGACTCTGCGAACTTTTTGCAAAGAAACCGAAGATTGAAAAAGTGATTTTATATGGTTCTCGTGCAAAAGGAACTTATAAACCATTCTCTGACATTGACATCACCCTTATTGGCGACAAACTTGAACATAATGACTTGTTGGATATTATAGAAAGTGTTGATGATTTGCTGTTTCCTTATATGTTTGATATTTCGTTGTATTCATCTCTTAAAAATGAGAATCTTATAAATCATATAGACAGGGTAGGAATAGAGATTTATTCTTCGTAAAAACTTTTTAAATAAACACTAATCGAACACTAATTATTCGTGAGGATTCATGGACTTAAAATCGTGGAAAAAAAAAGAGACGCAAAATTTTGCGTCTCTACTTGTATATCGTGGACAAAGTCTGTTGTCTGTTGACTGTTGTCCGTTGTCTTTAATAAGCCTTTGCGAATATCACGCGGCGTTTTGAAGGCTGACCTGAGTAGATGCATTTGCCATCTTCGTAGTCGTCGTCCAAAGGAATGCAACGGATAGTAGCTTTTGTTTCTTCTTTAATCTTTTGTTCTGTCTCTGGAGTGCCGTCCCAGTGTGCATAGACGAACATATTATTTTCGATTTGAGCTTTGAAATCTTCCCAAGTATCGACTTTAACAGTTCTTGACTGACGGAAGTCGAGAGCTTTTTGGAAGATATTGTTTTGAATCTCTTCGAGAAGATTTGTGATATAATCTTCGATGCCGTCGATTGTAACAGAGCTCTTTTCGAGAGTGTCGCGGCGAGCGATTTCAACAGAGTTGTTTTCAACGTCGCGAGGACCAGCAGCGATACGTACAGGCACGCCTTTGAGTTCCCATTCAGCGAATTTGAAGCCAGGCTTTTGAGTGTCGCGGTCGTCGAACTTCACGCGCATTCTTCTAGCTTCAAGACGTTTCTTCAAGTCAGCGCAGTAGTTAAGAACTGTTTCTTTTTGTTCGTCTGTCTTGTAGATAGGAACGATAACCACTTCGATAGGAGCGATTCTTGGAGGAAGTACGAGGCCGTTATCATCTGAGTGAGCCATGATGAGAGCACCAATCAAACGAGTTGAAACGCCCCATGATGTAGCCCATACATATTCCAATTTATTTTCTTTATTAAGATATTTAACATCGAAAGCCTTAGCGAAGTTCTGTGCGAGGAAGTGAGAAGTACCAGCTTGGAGAGCCTTACCGTCTTGCATCATAGCCTCGATACAGAATGTCTCTTCTGCTCCAGCGAAACGTTCGTTAGCAGATTTGATACCGCGGATGACAGGAAGAGCCATATATTTTTCAGCGAATTCTGAATAGACGTCGAGCATCTTACGTGCTTCTGCCAAAGCCTCTTCGCGTGTAGCGTGAGCGGTGTGACCTTCTTGCCACAAGAACTCAGCTGTACGGAGGAAAGAACGGGTACGCATTTCCCAGCGGACTACGTTAGCCCATTGGTTGCACAAGATTGGAAGATCGCGGTAACTCTTGATCCAGTTACGATATGTATCCCAAATGATTGTTTCTGAAGTAGGACGTACGATGAGTTCCTCTTCGAGACGAGCTTCTGGGTCAACGACAACGCCAGCACCATTAGGATCATTCTTAAGACGGTAGTGAGTTACTACAGCACATTCCTTAGCGAAACCTTCAACGTGGCTAGCTTCCTTGCTGAAGAAACTCTTAGGAATAAACAACGGGAAATACGCATTGATGTGACCTGTGTCTTTAAACATTTTATCGAGAGCATCTTGCATAAACTCCCAAATTGCATATCCGTAAGGTTTGATAACCATACAACCTCTAACAGCAGAATTTTCTGCTAAATCAGCTTTACTAACAAGATCATTATACCACTGGGAATAATTTTCTTTACGAGATGTTAATTCTTTTGCCATCGTTTTTTTGGTATAGTATTTGTATATTTTTCTGTGTGCAAAAATAAGAAAAAATTGCATGTGTTTATAATTTTAAAGACTATAAAAATGAAGCATTTAAAATTTTTTATCATCGCAGCCGCAGCATTGCTAGCATCTTGTTCAACAAACAATAATGTTATTAAAGACGATGCTTATTATTCTCCTTATGACAAGGACAGCAAATCAGGCAAAGAACTAGTGGTTTCATACGATGGAACATTCAACACCTCAAAGATAAGCAGCAGCTCACAATATGATTATCAGTCATATTACAGCGAAGACGCAACACAAAGTCCAAAAACCGAACCTGTTTACGAAAAGATAGAAACAGTCACCGACACCAACGGCGTCGTTTATACAACAACAGAAACCTATTATGATGACAGCTACCTCGCACAATCAGGCGGCGGTTATCTCCAAGACGATTACGATTATTATTACGACGATGACGAAGAAGACAGCAACTGGAACACCAGTGTTTACTTCGGCATAGGATATCCTTACGGAAGCTACGTCGGCTTAGGTTGGGGTTACCCATACTACTCATCATACTATTATTATAATTGGTACAACAACTGGTGGTGGGATCCATTCTATTATAGCTATTATTACACACCTTATCATTATTATCCGATATTTCCACATCATCACCATCACCACCATCATCATGGAGGCGGATTCCCAGGAGGTCATCCAGGAGGTGGACATCATCCAGGAGGTGGAGGCATCAATCCTAACCCTGGCAGCGGCGGATTACAAGTAGCAGGCAATAACAACATCAGACCTACTTCTGCTGGAATCACAACAAACGCAAGACCATCAGGAGCAGCTCGTCCTTCAGGCAACGGAATGGGAACAACAACACCAAGAGTATCTGCCAACGATAGAGTTTCAAACGCACAAAACAGATACAACAGACCTTCAAGCGCAGGTTCATCTTCTTCAATAAGACCATCATCTTCTTCAGAACGTAAGTCTTACTCACCTGCTAACAGCAACCGTCAGGTCCGTTCAAGTTCTGAATATGTAAGACCTAACTCAAGTTCTTCCAATTCAAGAAACAACTCATCATCTGTTAATGTAAGAAGTAACAGCAACAACGCAAGAACTACAACAAATAGTTCAAGCATCAACCGTTCAAGTTCAACACCTAGAAGCAATAGTTCAAGCATCAACAGAACAAGCAATAGCAACAACTCTTCATCAAGAAGCAGTTCAAGCATCAACAGAACAAGCAGCAGTTCATCTTCAAGAAGTAGCGGCAGTTTCAATAGTGGCAGTTCTAGAAGCAGCTACGGCGGCGGAAGCAGCAGCGGTACAAGAGTTGGCGGAGCAAGACGATAAAAACCATTATTATGAAAAAGTTATTGTTGATATTATTGGCGATAATACCATTCTGTGTCAAAGGACAGAACATCAATGATGTATTCAATGTATCTGCGACATATTATCAAGGCACAGCCAAAAGTGCTGCTATGGGCAATGCTATGGGAGCAGTCGGTGACGACTTCTCCTCCATCAGCATCAACCCTGCAGGATTGGGTTTATTCAGAAAACCAACATTCGTATTTACACCTTCAATATTAACGACACATACCAGATCTAAATATTACGGCGATTTGGCAACCGACTCAAAAACGAAACTATCAGTAAACAACTTCGGCATGGTTGGAACCAACAACTCTTACGGAAATATCGTCAACTGGAGCATCGGTATGAACAGAACCAACAACTTCAACAACCGCATTTATATTGATGGACTTAATACTAACAATTCATTATTAGATGCGTACTTCACCGAAATGCTTGAAAACAACATCCACAACGAAAACTTATTGGAACAATATTCTCCTAATTATATCTTCCCTGCTTGGGCGACATGGCTCTTCGACTTCAACAACGACGGATTTTCCACAATAGTTCCAGAAGGTAACTTACGCCAATACAAAGGCGTCAACTCGTGGGGTGGTACCAATGAATGGAGCGTAAGTTCAAGCATCAATCTAAGCGACAAGATATACTTAGGCATGTCTATCAATTTTTACGATGTAAAAAACAGAAAGATAACCGAATACAAAGAAGAATTTGAATTCGAGGGCAAGCAGTTGTCATGGATGCAACAAGAAGAATTATTAATTGAAGGCAACGGCATAAACTATAAATTAGGCGTCATAGCATTCCCTGTCAGATGGTTAAGAATCGGAGCCACATTCCATTCCCGCACAATGTACGATTTAACAGATAGCTGGAGAACTGAAACAGAATCATGGGAAGCCATATTCACCACGCCAACATCATATTTCCATTATTCAATGATAACACCATGGAAAGCCGGAGCTAACGCCGCTTTTATATTTGGCAATTTCGGTATGTTGTCTATCGACTACGAATACGTAGATTATAGTTCAATAAGATTATCATCCATAGACTATGATTATGGTTCTTATAACGATATGATAGAAAACACATTCAAACCAAGTATGAATCTCCGATTGGGCGCAGAATGGCGTTATCAGAACATGTGCTTCAGAGGCGGTTATTCATTCTATGGAAGTCCATACGGAATAAAGTCTAATGACGGATACTACAACTACCACAACAGAAATTCAATATCATGTGGCTTTGGTTACACACAGCATCCTTTCACCATCGACCTAGCATACGTCTATACATTCCAGAAACAAGAATATGACATGTATTCGCAATATACCAATTATTACGATAGACTAATCGCACCAAACGTAGTCTATGAAAATTTCAATGCTCATAGTCTAGTAGCGACAGTTAAATTAAAGATATTCTGATAGATAAAAAAGATTCGCGATTGCGAATCTTTTTTATCTATCTTTTTTATCAATCATTGCTATACATTTCAACGATACCTTTGTCGATTAAGATACGACCGCAGTATTCACAAACGATGATTTTCTTGTGCATACAGATATCGAGTTGATGTTGTGGTGGAATCTTATTGAAGCAACCGCCACATGCGCCACGTTCGATTTGAACAACGGCTAAACCATTACGAGCATTCTTTCTGATGCGTTTATAAGCAGCAAGAAGACGTTCTTCAATAAGTTGTTCACTATCTTTTGAACGTTGCATGAGTTCTGCTTCTTCTTTTTCCGTTTCTTCAACGATTGATGACAACTCGTTTTTCTTAAGTTCCAAGTCGTTTCTGCGTTCTTCAAGACGAGCATTTGTTTCGTTCAAAGAAATCTTTAACATTTCTGATTTCTTTGTATAGTCGTTGATACGTTTTTCACAAAGTTGAATATCCAATGATTGATATTCTATTTCTTTTGTCAATGATTCGTATTCACGATTGTTGCGAACATTATTTTGTTGTTCTTCATATTTCTTAATGAGAGATGTTGCTTCTTTGATTTTTTCTTTATAACCAACGATGTCTTTAGCATATTTATCCAACTCTTCATTATATTTTTCGATACGAGTTTCCATACCAGCGATTTCGTCTTCAAGGTCTTGGACTTCAAGAGGCAACTCACCACGGATGATACGGATTTTGTCGATCTTAGAATCAACTTGTTGTAAGCTATACAATTCGATAAGTTTTCTTTCAACAGTGATTTCTACTTGTTCTTCTGTTTCTCTGAATTTATTTTCCATATATCTTAAAAATTTATATTAAACAAAGTAATGAACCGAGTTAGTTTTCACGCTCGAAATTTGGACTGCAAATTTAGGATTTTTTTTGAGAATAATATCAGCAAATAATTGTTTTGTAAACTGTTCCGTCTCAAAATGTCCAGCATCTACGATAAGTATCTCATTATCAGCATCAAAAAAATCATGATATTTTACATCTGCTGTAAGATAAACGTCTGCTTTGCAACGTTTTGCATCATTTATCAAGAAAGAACCGGATCCACCGCAAAGTGCAACCTTTCTAATAGGTCTGCCCAGCAATTCCGAATGACGTAATGCCGTGACATCAAGTCTCTCTTTTACAAATGCTAAAAACTCATTTTCCGACATTTCATTCTCTAAAACACCAATCATTCCGCTTCCAATCTGGACATCATCTTCACAATTATTCTGATGAAGAATCTGCAAATCTTCAAGTCCAAGATTTTCCGCCAAGACTCTATTGACGCCAAGATAACTATTATCCAAATTAGTATGCATTGCTGCAATGGCAATATCGTTTTTTATCGCCTTGGTAATGATTCGTCCGATGGTATTGTCGGTCAGGATATTCTTCAGCCCTTTAAATATTAAAGGATGATGACTTATAATGAGATGGAAAGAATTTTCAATAGCTTCGTCAATAACTTTTTCAGTGACATCAAGAGTCAACAAAGCCCTGTCAACCATTGCATTAGCATCACCAACCAAAAGTCCGGAATTATCGTAATTTTCTTGCCAATGCAAAGGTGCCACTTCTGTTATATAACTCAAAATCTCTGAAACTTTATTCATCTTTGAAATTTTTCGCTAAGATACGATTTTTTATCGTTTAATGGTTTGTTTACACAAAAATAATTTGTACATTTGTTGACTTGTTAAAATTATGAGGAAATTATTGTTACCCATATCATTCATCTATGCATTTGTCTTATTTATAAGACATAAACTGTACGATTGGGGCATATTGAAATCAAAAAGTTTTAACATCCCCAATATATGCGTCGGCAACCTTAATTTGGGCGGAACAGGAAAGACTCCGCATATCGAATATCTCGTAAGACTTCTTTCTGACGAATACAAAATTGCCGTATTAAGCCGCGGTTATGGCAGAAAGACAAAAGGATACATCCTGGCTAACGACAGTCATAGTCACAACGACATCGGCGACGAACCGCTTCAATATCATAAAAAATTCAACAACATTGTCGTTGCCGTAGATGAAGACAGATGCGAAGGCGTAACAAGACTCCTTAAAGAAGAATATCAACCTCAGCTCATTCTTCTCGATGACGCTTACCAGCACAGAAAGATAAAAGCAGGTTTAAACATATTACTGACCGACTATTACAATCTTTACAGCAACAACCACCTCGTTCCTGCAGGAATATTGAGAGACATAAAAAATGCTGCGAAAAGAGCCGACATAATAGTGGTGACAAAATCACCTAACGTCATTTCTCCATACAACAAAAGAGACGTTGAGAATTCATTGAAACCTCTCCCCCATCAGAAAGTATTTTACTCTTACATCGATTATCAAGAATTCAAGCCATTCAGCAAAACAAGTTACGAATTCGACCTCAAAGAAGCCAAGACCGCACTGCTTTTCTGCGGCATCGCTAATACATATTCTTTGGAAGACCATCTGAAGAGAAAATACAATACGGTGGCTAAAGTGCAATTCAGCGACCACCACGACTTTACCGAGAAAGACATCGATATGGTAATTGAAAGATATAATGCTCTCATTGGCAAACACAAGATAATCGTAACGACTGAAAAAGACGCGATGCGACTCATCAACTCATCATTTGTTAATAAATTTGATGAGATACCAGTGTTTACCATCCCTATCAAAGTCAAATTCCATAATGAAGAAGGCAACAACTTCGACGATGAGATAATAAAATATGTTAAAGAAAACCCTATGATGATATAAAATTGTAAAATGATGTCGGCAGAAAAGAAGATTTATTTCATCTCGGATTTACACTTAGGCGTACCAACACTCGAAGACAGCCACGAAAGAGAATTGAAACTGATTCGTTTTTTAGATTCTATAAAAGACGAAACAGGAACGCTCTTCCTCATGGGCGACCTCTTCGATTTCTGGTTCGAATACAAGACCGTTGTGCCTCGCGGATACGTACGCCTTCTCGGAAAATTAGCACAATTCGTCGATGAGGGAATACAGGTTCATCTCTTCGCAGGCAATCACGACCTTTGGACTTTCGACTATCTTCAAAAAGAAATAGGAATACAAGTGCATCGCGAGCCAATGACGATGACATTGAAAGACAAGACGTTCTTCCTCGTCCATGGCGACGGCAGAGGTCCTGGCGACAAAGGATACAAATTCTTAAAAAAAGTCTTTGAATGTAAGTTCAACCAATTCCTCTTCAGATGGCTTCACCCTGATTTAGGAATTGGACTTGCCTTGAAATGGTCACACAACCATAGAGTCAAGAAGTTAAAGAAAGAAGCCGAAAGCAATTATTACTCAGTCGTTGAGGAAACTCGGTTGTACAAATACGCTCAGGAATGTGCTAAAGAAAATCCCGACATCGATTATTTCGTGTTCGGACACCAGCACAAACCGATGCAATATAAAGTCGACAACGGCGCTACTGTTACTGTCGTCGGCAACTGGATTAGAGATTTCACCTATGCCGTATTTGATGGAAATGATATTAAATTAGTAATGGTAGAGACGCGTCAATGATTCCAATAAAAAACAAACACACATTGACACGTCTAATAAATTAGGAATTATAATAAAGATAAAGAAACAACGTTAAAAATAATGGACAAAGACTGTTGACAGTTGTCTGTAGTCTGTTGTCTTTTAATAAAGAACATAAATTAAAAACATAAAAAATGGAAATCACAAATTCTTACATCAAAGAAAACGAAAATCGTTTTTTAGAAGAGTTATTCGGATTGATTCGTATCCCTTCAATCAGTTCACAAAGCGAACATAAAGAAGACATGGTAAAATGCGCTGAATACTGGAGAGACAGCATCTTAGCAGCAGGCGCTGATAAAGCTGAAGTCATGCCAACAGAAGGTCACCCTGTTGTTTACGGCGAAAAAATCATCGACCCAAAACTTCCTACAGTTTTAGTCTATGGTCACTACGATGTTATGCCAGTCGACCCAATCGAATTATGGAACACCGACCCATTTGAACCAGTCATCAAAGACGGCAAAATCTGGGCTCGCGGCGCTAACGACGACAAAGGTCAGGCATTTATGCACGCTAAGGCATTCGAGACAATGGTCAAGACAAACACATTGCCATGCAACGTAAAATTCATGCTTGAAGGCGAAGAAGAAATAGGTTCTGGCAGCCTCTCAAAATGGATTGTAACAAACAAAGATTTAGTCAAGGCTGACATCATCTTGGTTTCAGACACCAGCATGATTGACCACGACACTCCTTCTATCACAACAGGTTTACGTGGCTTGGCATACTGGGAAGTTGAAGTAACAGGTCCTAACGCAGACCTCCACTCAGGATTGTTCGGCGGCGCTGTGGCAAACCCAATCAACACATTATGCGAGATGGTCGCTAAAGTAATGGACGAAAACAACCATATCACAATCCCTGGATTCTACAATGACGTCATCGAAGCAACAGCAGAAGAACGCGAATTGCTCAATATGGCTCCATATAGCGAAGAAGAATACAAAGCAGGCGTCGGCGTCACAGCATTACGCGGTGAAAAAGGCTACACCACAATCGAAAGAGTCGGCATCCGTCCAACATTCGACCTCTGCGGTATCTGGGGCGGCTACACTGGCGAAGGTTCAAAGACTGTTCTTCCTTCAAAAGCATACGCTAAGATTTCTTGCCGTTTAGTTCCTAACCAAGACCATGAAAAGATTTCTGTATTATTCAAAGAATATTTCGAAAGCGTAGCTCCAGAATACGTTACTGTTAAAGTTACTCCAATGCACGGTGGTCAAGCTTACGGATGTCCTATCGACTTACCAGCATACAAGGCAGCTGAAGCAGCTTATATGGAAACATACGGCAAACGTCCTATCCCAATGAAGAGCGGCGGCAGTATTCCAATCATCTCTGCTTTCGAAAAAGTATTAGGTCTCAAGTCAATCTTGATGGGATTCGGCTTAGGTTCAGACGCTATCCACTCACCTAACGAAAACTACAGAGTCGACCACTTCTTCAAAGGAATCGAGACTATCATCGCTTTCTATCAACATTTTGCAAAGATGAAATAAGAAAACAAAGTAGAGACGCGTCAATGTTACCTTAAATATAAACACACATTGACACGTCTCAAAATAAACAACAAAGGATGCCACTGTATGACATCCTTTATTTATATCCACGAATTGACACGAAACTTTTTCTTCTCGTAAAGACGCTAAGAAACGCGAAGTTTTTTGGAATACAATAATACTTTAGCCATTTGTCATTTGCCTTTCGACTTGTAGTCTTGTTGTCTTGTAGTCTTTATTTGGGCGTTCCGGCTCCGCTTCGCTCCGCCGTCGGGCTTTCCGCTATATCTTTGCTCGCTCCGTTATC
>JAZRNQ010000153.1:0-2487 GCA_045648285.1 Bacteroidales bacterium
GCAGGCATCAATCGAGTTGTCACTAGGTTAAACCCTACGACCGGAGAACCAGAGCATTGCGTGATTTCTGATATCCTGTCATCTCACTCTGCGAGAAGGGCCTTTTCTGGAAATATATACGATAAGGTTCAAGACCCTAACCTGATCTGTCCACTCACCGGTCACAAAGAAGGTAGCAAGGCCTTCAACCGCTACCGCAAGATTGACGAGGATACAAACCGTAAGACTGTCTCGCTGTTGGAGTAGATTTTGAGTGCGCGATGTGAATGTAATTGTTTGATAAATAATTTATTGGGTGGAAAAACAAGTTAAAATGTTGTACCAAAGTTTGCAAATTTTAGCAACTTTGGTATAACATTTTGTTGATTTTGTTATATTTGCAAAAATGCTGAATACTATGGATAAGATTATTGGAAGAGAGTCTGAACTTGGATTGTTGGATAAGTATAATAAAAGTGGCAAGAGCGAGTTTGTCGCTTTGTATGGACGACGTCGAGTCGGAAAGACGTCGTTGGTAAGGTATTACTTTAAAGATAAGTTTGACTTCTATGTTACTGGTGTGCTAGACGGAACCAAAGCGGATCAAGAGGATGCTTTTTATGATGCTTTAATCAAGTATGGATACTCTGGTGAGAAGCCTAAAAATTGGAAAGAAGCATTGAATGCTCTGGGTGCTATATTGGAGAAAAAGAAAAGAAAGAAGAGGTGTGTGGTATTCATTGATGAACTTCCGTGCTTTGATACGGACTATTCAGGATTTGTAAAGGATTTCGGAGATTTTTGGAATAGGATGGCGTCGTGGTATGACAATATATTCTTGATTATATGTGGGTCAGCGACAGCTTGGATGATTCGTAATGTAATAGATTCCAAAGGCGGACTGCATAATAGGGTTACTCACGAGATGCATCTTCGCCCATTTGATCTATATCAGACAGAGCAATATGTAAAGGCTAGGAAGGGAAAATGGGATAGACTGTCGATTCTTCAGATGTATATGGCGTTAGGTGGTATTCCATATTATTTTTCTTTAGTTGATTTTAGTAAGAGCCCAGCAGAGAATATAGATGCTCTATTCTTCTCACAAGATGCAGAATTGAAAAAAGAATATCGCAGGTTGTATAAGTCATTGTATAAAGATCCAGAACAGTATCTTGAGATTATCAACGTGCTTGCTACTAGCAGAAAGGGAATGACCCGTAAGGATATACTGACAAAGTTGAAGTTGACTTCTGGAAGGATGATATCAGAGCGACTTGAGGATTTGGTTTTATGTGACTTCATTTCTCATCATAGTAATGGCGGCAAGGAGAATTCAGGAATCTATCGTCTCGTGGACTTCTATACATTATTCTATTTGACTTTCTGTAAGAATGAAATAACAGATAGGGCATATTGGAGGCATACGATAAACACTCCGGTTCAGAATACGTGGTATGGACTTGCATTTGAGCGTGTTTGTATGTGTCATATTTGGCAGATTATCCAGTCTCTCAGGCTGGATTCGATGTTGACAAAGTATTATTCGTGGAGAAGTAAAGAATCAGAAGTTGGTGCTCAGATTGATATGGTGATTGAGCGAGCTGATGGTATTATCAATGTCTGTGAGATGAAGTATTCGCGCTCTGATTATAAGCAAGATATAGATGATAGTAGAAATCTTATTAATAAAATAGATGATTTTGTATCAGAAACAAAAACAAAGAAATCTGTGCAGACCGTCTTGATAACAACATACGGATTAAGAGAGGGTGCTCATGCTGATGATTTCCAAAAGGTTCTCACTCTGGATCATTTGTTTACTGAAAATATGGAATGATAAGGTTGTACCAAAGTTGCGAAAAATCATGAACTTTGGTACAACCTTGTTAATTGCCTTAACCGAAGAAATAACAGTGCTACCTATCTAAGATTTGTGGTAAAATGCCTATGAACCAGACGGATAAATATATTTCCTACCTTGAGGCTGAAATCCAATATCTCAAGAAACTGTTGGATGATAATGGGATAAGTTATGATTATGAGGCTCATCTCAGAGCCTTGCAGTCGGATGTCGGAGATATTATCTTCCCGGAACTGGGTCCGGAGCATGCTAACCTGTTATACTCATATTTTAAGGGACGTCATGATGTGTATGCCCTGCGCTCATCGAAGAAGGGTTATTATACACAGTGCAACAACTTTTGGCGGTACGATATCTGCCCAAAAAGGGCAGGAGCTAAGACCAAATGCCAAGATTGTCCTTCAAAAGATTATAAAGAACTCAAGGGCAGGGTTATTCTGCAACACTTGCAAGGTCTCAAGGAGGATTTTACTGATGTTGTGGGCCTTTATCCATTGTATCCTGATGGTACATGCTGGTTTTTGGTCTTTGATTTCGATAATCACGACGAGAGTGCAGAGCCGTCAAAGGGTTGGCAACAAGAAGTAAATGCTCTGAGGCAGATGTGTATAGTATTAGGCGTTGATGCTCTTGTTGAGAGATCT
>JAZRNQ010000154.1:0-4306 GCA_045648285.1 Bacteroidales bacterium
CTTTAGCAGAAGGCGAATATAAGATCACCTTCTCATTTGTCGGATATATTTCTGTTACAGAAAATGTTAAGATAACTCATTCGCCTAAAACATTGGACATCGTTCTTAAACATGATAACAAAATGCTTGACGAGGTGGTGATTTCCAGTCAGCGTAAAGACGCTAATGTCAGGGAGATGGTGATGAGCGTCCAGAAGATTGACATGGAGAGAATCAAGAAGATACCTTCACTGATGGGCGAAGTGGATGTCATCAAGACGATACAGCTTATGCCTGGCGTCCACGCCGCTTCGGAAGGCTCGTCGGGATTCAGCGTGCGAGGCGGCAACCCCGACCAAAATCTCATCCTTTTGGACAAGGTCCCAATTTACAACGCTTCTCATTTCTTAGGTTTTTTCTCTATCTTCAACAATGATGTGATAAAGGATGCTACATTATACAAAGGCGACATCCCTGCAATATACGACAGCCGTCTTTCTTCTGTGTTAGATATCAACACATTAGACGAAGTCCCTCATAAATTCAATATGCAAGGTGGCATCGGCGCACTGACAAGTCGTCTCACTCTTGGAACGCCTTTCAACAAAGGACGAAGCGCCTTCTTAATAGGCGGCCGCATCACTTACGGCGGAGTCTTGGCATGTAACTTAATCGAAAATTTAAGAGGTAACTCATTGCATTTCTACGACTTTAATGCAAAGATAATGCATACAATAAATAACAAAAACAGAGTCTTCGTTTCAACATATCTCGGCGATGATGTATTGGGCGTTATGGATTTAGTTACAATGAAATACGGCAACAAAAACGTCACGACTCGATGGAACCATATATTCAACGACAAACTTACTTCCAACCTTTCTTTGTTTTATACAAAATACAGATACGACATCGGCATCGAGATGGATCCATACGAATTTAACATCATTGCAGGAATTGAAGACGTGTCTGCAAAATATGATTTCACTTATCTGATGAACGAAAATATCACATCGCGTTTCGGTGCAGCAGCTACTTTCCATCAATACGGACAAGGAAAATTAAAAGATGAGACTGGTGCTATCGCTGATTTTATGGGCGTTGACCCAGCAAGTGAAGTCGTCCGCAAGGCATTAGAATATGCTCTTTATTACACCAACGACCATAAATTAGGACCGTTATTATCAATACGTTACGGACTTCGTCTTTCAATGTTTCAAAATGTAGGAAAAGAAACATTATTTCTCTTCGACGACAACTACGAATGTTACGACCAAGTTGATTACGGAAAAGGTGAGATTTTCAACACTCAAATTAATCTTGAGCCTCGTCTCGGAGCGATATATCAAATCGACGAATATTCATCCATTAAAGCGTCATATCTTAGAACTGTACAATATGCGCAAGTCGCGACAAATGCAACGGGCGGTATTCCTTTCGACCTCTGGTTTCCGGCAAGTCCTAACATAGAACCTCAGAAATGCGACCAGTTTGCTTTGGGTTATTTTCGTAATTTCTTGAACGATGAAATAGAGACTTCGGTGGAAGTTTATTATAAAAGAATGCACAACGTGATTGACTTCGTCGATAATGCTTCGTTCATCGGCAATTTGTATATCGACGGTGAAGTAAGAATAGGAAAAGGCTACGCATACGGAATCGAGTTCTTGGCAAGAAAGAACTTCGGCGATTTATCAGGATGGATTTCATACACTTACAGCAAATCAATGAGAAAGACTCCTGGAATCAATTTTGACAGGGAATATGTCTCTCCTTACGACAAACCGCATAACATCAGCATCGTTCTTAATTATGCTGTGAACAAACGTTTTGATGTATCAGCGACTTGGGTTTATACCACAGGACAACCTGTGACATATCCTTGCGGAAAATATACAGTCGATGGAATAACATACGCCATCTACGACGGAAGAAACAACAGCCGCTACCCTGATTATCACCGCCTTGACTTATCAGCAACGATAAAATGCAAGGAGAAGAAAAACTGGCAAGGCGAATGGAACTTCTCGGTTTACAACGCATACGGACGTAAAAACGTATGGGCTGTTTTGTTCTTACCGGAAGACAATACAATTAGTACTCAGAAAGTTGCGCTCTTCTCTTTCATTCCTTCTGTTTCTTATAACTTTAAATTCTAAGCAATATGAAAAAATATATCACCTTGTTAATATTGATACCATTTTTGATGACTTCTTGCATTGAAGATTTTAAAATCGATACTGATGACGGGAAACATCTCATCGGCATAAATGGTTATTTTACAAACGAATACAAAAAACATCAGATTGTTATCAGCAAGACAACCGATTTCTATTCTGAAGAAGAAGCCGAGATGATTTCAGGCGCGGAAGTCTTAATCCACGATGGCGTCGATACAATATATTTTGAAGAGACAGAAAGAAAAGGATATTACGAAACCATTGATTCTGTGGCTGGTATAGTTGGCAAAACATATTATCTTTCTGTCAATATTATAGATGAAGACGGATTGCACAACTATTATTCACAATCGACTATGCGAGAAAATATTAGTCAGATTGACTCTATGGCCGTAAAAGAAGTTGAAAATACTTTCGCTAATAATTTTATGGAAAATGTAAACAACACTACAACAAGTCTTTATCCATATTTCCAATCCATTGACGACCCTGATGTTAGTTATCTGATAAATGTCATAGTCAACGACACAATTCTCAAGGATAATTCATTTTTAAGCTGTAACAGCATTTCTTTAAAACATCTGTCCGGGATGTATTTCAACGGTCCAGAAATGGTAAGTATGATTGGAGAACAAAGCGTTCACACTTTCAAGACAACACAGACTTATTATGACAATGACAGCACATACACTTATGATATGAACTATTACCCGATAGTTGAAGAAGGTGACAAAGTGACACTATGCATATACAGTGCAACGCCAGAATTTATAACATACAAATCCGATATTATGAGTAGCTTTGGATCCAATCCGATGATGGGAATGCCGTATAATGTCGCCACAAATATATATCCTGGAGGTAGTGCAGTAGGATTTTTTGAGACTTTATCGGTTACTAAAAGCAGTTTTATATATTGACAATCAACAGATAAAAAAATATTTTTAAAAAAGTTTATTTTTTTGTTGGAAGTAATAAAAATAATCGTATCTTTGCAGCGTCTTTTTAAGGCAAGTTCTTAATGACAGATTGGGGGAGTCGCATAGTGGCAATTGCAACAGACTGTAAATCTGTCCTCGGATGAGTTCGGTGGTTCGAGTCCACCCTCCCCCACAGAAAAGAAGTGAATGAAAATTCGCTTCTTTTTTTGTTTTATACACAAACATATAAAATTGAAAATTGAAAACTGAAAGTTGAAAGTTGAAAATTATCAATTGTTAACTATTAATTGTTAATTGCAAATTGCCAATGATGTCTGATATCGAAAACAAATCCAAAATAATTCCAGTGATGAGTATCAACGCTTCTGATACTCTTGGACATGCTGGCATCCAGGCCGATATCAGAACTATCACATCTCTCGGGCTTTACGCCGTGACGGCAATAACATCAATCGACTTAAACAACCTTCCTTCCGAACTGATAATATCGCAAGTCAGGAATATCGTCAGCTCCATGCATCCTAAGGTCGTAAAACTCGGCTTGGTTCGTGACACTCAAACTATTAAAGCTATTAGAAATGAAGTCATCGGAGCAAAAAACATCGTCGTGGCTCCAGGAATATTCTCATCAAATGGCGAGCAACTCGTGCCAGACGACGCCATCGAAGCAATGAAACGACATCTCATTCCTATAGCGTCAATTTTAATTCTACGCAGTAAGGAAGCTGAGAAATTGCTGAATATCAAAATCAACACCGATGACGATATGATAAAAGTCGCTCGTGCGTTTATTGATATGGGCGCAGAATCTGTCTTGCTCAGAACATCGAAACATAGCGACGGATTGTTGACAACCTTGCTTTATGAAAACGACAAGGCGCATTTCTTCACCTCGCACAACACTGAAGGCTGGCAGAAACACGGAGTCGGCGGCGCGCTTTCTTCAGCGATAGCCTCTCGCCTAGCCTATGGCGACGACATCGAAAACGCGATAAAAAACGCCCACGACTATATGCACAAACAAGTCGTCTATGCCGTGTCAAACAAAGAGATAGAATCGCGTAAGACTGTAATTTACAACCAGTTCTTATCGTTACTAGCGAAATATTACAACATATCACACTCGGTCTCATTCTACGCCGACAAACTATGCGTAAGCACTCGTTATCTCTCACAGATAACCAATATGTTTCTAAACTGCAGTCC
>JAZRNQ010000155.1:0-3049 GCA_045648285.1 Bacteroidales bacterium
CCTCATCGTGAAAGTCGCTCTTGATGAAAGCGAGAGAAATCTCAAAGACGCTGAAAACCAAGCGGAAGTTCTTAGAGAAGCGCTGTTAGCTTTGCTAGGTCAACGGACAACAGGGCCGTCGACAGGCTCAGGCACCAATAAGTCCTTGGGTAAGGGTCAAGAGCCAATGGCCAATAGCCAACAGCCAATAGTCACCTCTACTCCACTGTTTATCAACGAGAAATATCCGCAGTTGGAATGGTTCAAGGATATGATGAAAGAGAATGCTTACGTCTTTCAACAGGCTGATTTGCACGATGACATCGCGAAGGCGAATCTACGATTGAGTCAGTCGAATTATTATCCTGTGATTTCGCTTTATGGCAAGCAGACTATAGCCTCGTATCAGGTTCCTAAGAATATGATTCCCAATACTATCGGAGGCGTGAATTTGGTATGGGACATCTTCGACGGTCTTGCGAGAGAACGTAATATCCAACTTACGAAGATAGAATCCGAGATTGTGGCAGAGACACAGATTTCATTGAAAAATGATTTGGAAGTCGCTGTTGATGAATGGCATGCGAATCTGAAACAAACGTGTATCAATGCGGAGGAGCTGCAATCGTCGTTGGAACTCGCTCATGAGGTGTATCGCATAAGGAAGAAATCGTTCAGTGAAGGTCTCTGCACTTCACAGCAAGTACTTGACGCTCTTAACCTTGTCAACAAGACAAACTTGCTTTTGCTGACGACTTATTTCGAATACGACATCGCCCTGGCGAATTTGTGTTGTTTGTGTGGGATTCCGGAATACTTCGAATCTTTTTTAACGAGTAAACTGGATTTTTAGAATTGAAAGTTGAAAACTGAAAACTGAAAGTTAATTTTCAATTTTCCACTTTCAGTTTTCAACTCCGACTGCGTTAGGGATTGGAGCGGCATCCTTTTGGAGCGCAGCGGAAAAAGATATAGCGGAAAGCCCGACGGCGATAGCCGGAACGCCCAAATAAGCTGTCAGCTATTAGCTTTCAGCTGTCAGCAATTGAAAAGTGAAAACTGAAAGTTGAAAATTTAGAGACAGTAAATAATATAAAATAAAAATTAACAATTAATAATAATCTGCTCGGGGCTCATTGCTCACGGCTCAATGCGAAAAAACATGAAAGTTTCTAATAAAATATTATTCGTTTTGTTTGTTGTTATCTTATTGATAATACTGACTTTATCTATTCTTGGGATTTTTCTTATGAGGGATAAGGAGGTTGTTTTGCAGGGTCAGATTGAGGTTGAGGAGTATAATATTTCGGGCTTGTTACCTGGAAGGGTTGAGTGTATTTTTGTTAAAAAAGGCGAGCGTGTTGGCAAGGGCGACACTTTGGTTCATATCGTTTCGAAGGAGATGCTGGCGGAATATGAGGCGCAGAAGGCTTTGGAAAACGCGGCTACTTTGCAGAGTGACAAAATCGACGCTGGTTCTCGCAAGCAACTGATTTCCATAACGAAAGAACTATGGGACGGAACAAAAGCAGATTTGAAACTTGCGAAGACGACATACGAGAGAATCAAGGTTTTGTATGAAGATTCTATCGTGAGCCTGCAGCGAAGAGACGAGGCTGAGGCGATTTATAAGTCGGCTTTGGCTGCTGAACGCGCGGCGTATTATCAGTACCAAATCGCGTTGGAAGGCGCGCAGGAACAAGACAAGGCGTCGGCGAAGGCGATGGCAGTGGCTGCGCAGAACAACAGCGAGGTGGTGAAAGCACTGCTCAGCGACGCTAAACTGACGTCGCCAATATCTGGCGAAGTGGCGTGTATCTCATTGAACGAAGGCGAGTTGACTTCAATAGGAACTAATATCATGACGGTCATCGACATCGACAATCCGTATCTCGTCCTTAACGTGCGCGAGGATTTGATGTCGCATTTCAAGATGGGCGGAACGATAATGTGTTATATCCCGGCTCTGGGTATGAAGGAGGTGCCTTTCATCATCAACTACATCTCGCCTCTCGGCAGCTTCGCGACATGGAAGGCGACGAAAGATACTGGAGGCTACGACCTCAGAACCTTTGAGATTCATGCTGTTCCAACGGGTAATATTGATGATTTAAGACCTGGAATGTCGGGGTTGGTTACAGTTAGAGTGTAGAGTGTAGAGTGTAGGGGCTGTTAAAGTTCAATTGACTGCTGATAGCTGACAGCTTATAAATTATGAATTATGCATTATGAATTATGAATTTATGAAAAGTGGTTTTTGGAATGTGGTGAAGAGGGAGTGTATCGTCTTGACTTCAAGGCCGTTGTATCTTTTCACGGCATTGGTTTTTCCTTTGTTTGCTTTGTTTTTCATGATGACGATTTTCGGTGATGGGATGATTGACAATATCCCTGTCGCCATCGTGGATGAGGACGACAGCCGTATGTCGCGTAACATCACGCGGCTATGCTCGGCGGTGCCTGAGATTCGTGTGACACAAGTAGTTGCTAACACCGCCGAGGCTCGCGACGCTCTTCTCTCGAAGGAGATATACGGCTATCTCATAATACCAAATGACTTTGAGTCTGATGTCAATGCCAACAAAAACACCAGTCTCACTCTTTGTTATCATTACGCATTTTTAAGTGTCGGCTCGGAAGTGCTGCAAGGTTTTCTTAACGTACTAAGAATCATAGCTGTAAATCCATTACAAGAGACTGCCAATTTCCTAGGCATCGACGAGAAAACTGTGGAAAGCATCGCCTCGCCGATAAACATCAGCGCTCACCCACTCTACAATCCGTCGTTGAATTATACGTCGTATCTCACATTTCCGTATTTCTGGGTTTTGTTCCAAATCTTAATATTACTTAACATTGCTTATTCTTTCGGCAGTGAATACAAGAATGGAACAATAAGAGACTGTCTCATAGCGGGAAACAGGAAATTCATCAACGTGGTCTTAGGCAAGATGTTTCCTTTCGTGATAACATTCTCAATAATAGCGATATTCGCTAACGTACTGATGTTTAACGTATTGGATTTAGATTTAAGTTCTAACATTTTTTCAATAATAGCGGTATGCGTTCT
>JAZRNQ010000156.1:0-4107 GCA_045648285.1 Bacteroidales bacterium
ATTCTACATAATCAGAAAAAACTCCGTTTTTAATCTCATATATCTCAGGAGCGACTGGTCCTTTCTCCCAAGCGTAATAATCAAACCAAGTGAGTGGAAAACCTCTTGATTCCATGAATCTTTCATCAATAAGATAAACCAGTTTTAATAATTTGCGGAGATTTATATTGGAAATAGAATTGGAGATATACGCTAAAAGTACACCATTTTTTTCCTTATTTATTGTAAATCCAAGGCTCATATAGTTTCATAATTTTCTACAAAAATACGACAAACTAACCCTTTTGTCAAGATAAAAAAATATAATAATTATTAACAAAAAGTGAAACTATTTTGGGGAAGAGATAGTTGATGAATTTTGAACTTTGAACTCAGAACTTTAATTAAAGTTCTAAATTTTTGGAATTCTCCCAAAGCGTTAGGGATTGGAGCGGCATCCTTTTGGAGCGCAGCGGAAAAAGATATAGCGGAAAGCCCGACGCGAAGCGGAACGCCCAAAATAAAATTGAAAATTGAAAACGGAAAATTGAAAATAGACAATTCACGAAAAAACACAAAACAGACACGAAAAAAATATTCGTGAGGTTTCGTGAATATTAGTGGATTGAAAGACAGCGGAGTTTATTTAGTCTCTTTCTTCTCCAACTCCTTGTCGAGTTCTAACAAGAATTTCTTGGTCTTTTCCAATGTCATCAAGACTGTGGTCTTTCTTTCAAGTTGGTCGAAGTCTTTCTTGAGAGCGTCTTTGGCACCTTGTAAGGTGTAACCCTGAACCTTCACGAGTTGGTATATCATGCGGAGGTAACGAAGGTCGCGTTGTGTGAACATGCGGTTGCCTTTGGTGCTTTTACGAGGTCTTAAGACTGAGAACTCGCTTTCCCAATAACGTATGAGAGAAGCGTTTACGTTGAACATCTCTGCTACTTCACCGATGCGGTAATATAATTTCTCGTATTTCTCTTCGCTCATAATCAGTCCATTGTTTGTGAAGGTTGCTGCGACAATTCAAGGATTTTGTCGTATTCTTCTGGTGTTATATCGTTATAAAAGAAGTTTATCGGGTTGATGGCCTTGTTATTTTTTATGACTTCGTAATGAAGGTGAGGAGCTGTCGATTTGCCTGTATTACCCATCTTGCCAATTTCCTGACCTCTTTTCACTTTGTCGCCTTTCTTTACAGAGAAAGAATGAAGGTGAGCGTAACGTGTCTTGTAGCCATATCCATGGTCGATGATGATATTGTTTCCGTAGCCGCTCTTGTTTTTCTCCACTCTCGACACCACGCCGTCGCCAGTAGCGTAGATGCCTGTTCCTACAGGACCGCTGAAGTCGATGCCGCCATGGAATTTCGTTACCTTATAGAATGGGTCGGTACGATGTCCGTAATGTGATGATATTCTGTAGATGTCGGTTCCTTTCACAGGCATGATAGCAGGGATGCAGCTGAGCATGACAGACTTGTTCTTAGCCATGTCGTAAATCTCGTCAAAAGATTTTGACTGAACATACAACTGGCTGGAGAGAACATCAATGCGTTTTGCAGTGTTGACAACCATCTCTGAGTTGACGTAACCGTCTAATGCAAGATAACGGTTGGAACCGCCGTAACCGGCTTTTCTTACTGATGATGGAATAGGCTCGGCTTCAAAAATCATTCGGTAAATGTTGTCGTCTCGGTCCTCTAATTCTGCCAACAACAAGTCGAGGTTGTCGATTTTGTCGTTCATGATATCATACTGTAATTTAAGATATTCTATCTCACGACTCTGCATTCTTTCAGTAGGAGAACCAAAGAAATTCTGTATCAAAAGAACAATGACGAAAGCACTGACACTAGTTGATAACAAATATAAGACTACGCTCCAGAATCTCTTCTTTCTCGAAGTCTTATATTCTTCATATTCAAGTGTCTGTGGGTTAAAGATATATTTCTTTCTTGCCATTGTCTAAAAATTGAAATTAAATGAAAAATATTCCATCAATTCTGCAAAAATAAGATTTTTTTGAACTAAATTTGCAAAAAAGTTTTTCGATTAAAAATTTAACACATTAATTATATATGAAGGCAAGTGAAATTCGCAGCAGTTTCTTAAAATTCTTTGAATCAAAACAACATCTCGTAGTGGCTTCAGCTCCTATCGTTGTTAAGAATGACCCTACATTGATGTTTACAAATGCTGGTATGAACCAGTTTAAAGACGTTTTCTTGGGCAATGCTCAATATAAGTCAAACAGAGTAGCCGACATCCAAAAATGTCTCCGCGTATCAGGAAAACACAACGACCTTGAAGAAGTAGGTCGCGATACTTATCACCACACTATGTTCGAGATGATGGGTAACTGGTCATTCGGCGATTATTTCAAAAAAGAAGCTATCGCTTGGGCATGGGAATTCCTCACAGAAGTATTGAAAATAGACAAGAATAAATTATACGTCACAGTTTTCGGCGGCGACGAAAAAGATAATTTACAAGCTGATAACGAGGCTTTCGAATTCTGGAAAGAACATATCGACGAGTCAAGAATCATCTACGGAAGCAAGAAAGACAACTTCTGGGAAATGGGTGACCAAGGTCCTTGCGGTCCATGTTCTGAAATTCATATCGACATCCGCGATGAAGAGCAACGCAAGCTCGTCGACGGTAAAGAACTCGTCAACAAAGACAATCCAGAAGTCATCGAGATATGGAACCTCGTTTTCATGCAGTTCAACCGTATGGCTAACGGCAGCCTCGTGAACCTCGCAGCGAAACACATCGACACTGGTATGGGATTCGAACGTCTCGTCCGCGTCATCCAAAATAAAAAGTCTAACTACGACACCGACGTCTTCACTCCTTTAATCGACAAAGTAGCTGAACTTTCAGGCAAGGCTTACGGTAAAGAAGAAATGGTAGACATCGCAATGCGCGTTATCGCCGACCACCTCCGCGCTGTCAGCTTCGCTGTCGCCGACGGTCAGCTTCCATCAAACAACGGAGCTGGTTATGTCATCCGCCGCGTCTTACGTCGTGCCGTACGTTACGGTTACACATTCTTAGGCTTCACAGAACCTTTCGTATATAGAATTCTCCCAGTCCTCGTACAAGAAATGGGCGAACAATATCCAGAGTTGAAGTCACAACAAGAACTCGTCGCTAAGGTTATCAAAGAAGAAGAAGCTTCATTCTTGAGAACTTTGTCACAAGGTATCCGTCGCTTCGAGTCTTACGTTGAACAAAACCCAGAGTCAAAAGTCATCGACGGTGCTTTCGCTTTCGAATTGTTCGACACTTACGGTTTCCCTGTTGACTTAACAAACCTCATGGCAGAAGAAAAAGGCCTCACTGTCGACATGGAAGGCTTCAAGGCAAACCTCGAAGAACAAAAGAACCGCTCTCGTAAGGCAGCTGAGAAATCATCAGGCGACTGGATTGTTGTCGTTGAAGATGACAAGGCAACAGAGTTCAAAGGCTATAACGAAATGACAACTACTTCTAAAATCATGCGTTACAGAGAAGTCGTTGCTAAGAACAAGAAACATTACGAAATCGTTTTAGACCAAACTCCTTTCTACGCTGAAATGGGTGGTCAAGTTGGTGACGTCGGTACTCTTACATCAGAAAATGAAGTCGTTAAGGTTTTGAATACTGTCAAAGAAAACGACCTTATCATTCATATCACTGATATGATTCCTCAAGAACCAGAGGCTGACTTCGTTGCAGCTATCGATGTTAAGAGAAGAAGAAAAATCGAAGCTAACCACACAACAACTCACTTGATGCACGCAGCATTACGTCAGGTTTTGGGTAATCACGTTGAGCAAAAAGGTTCTTTGGTAAATGACGAAAGACTTCGTTTCGACTTCAGCCATTTCTCAAAGATGACAGACGAAGAAATCAAGCAAGTTGAAAAAATCGTCAACGAAAAGATTAGAGAAGACATTTTAAACAATACATACGAAAACGTTCCTATCGAAGAAGCCAAGAACATGGGCGCAATGGCATTGTTCGGTGAAAAATACGGCGATCATGTGAGAGTCGTTGCTTTCGACAGAGAATATTCAGTTGAGCTTTGCGGCGGTACACACATCGCTTCAACAGGTCGCATCGGTTCATTCAAGATTTT
>JAZRNQ010000157.1:0-13557 GCA_045648285.1 Bacteroidales bacterium
CCGGATCACAAAGGCACTAGAGACTGACTTAACTGAGTCAGTCTCTTTGTTTTAGGAGTTACAAAATCTGAAATGATATAAAAAAACTCCGGCAAGAATCCGACAATTTATAAATTTTATTTTTGTGAAGACGTGATGGCACTTCTTCCAAAAAAAAAATGCCTAAAAGAAAAAATCAGACACCTAAGCAGCGAATAGAAAAGAATGTTTTGGTAGATTTCATACCAGCAGTCTTTAAACACACAAAATCAGAAGGTTATATGGTAGAATATCACTACCGTGATAAGATTTCTGACAAATTGGTGCGTAAAAGATTCTATCTGAACCGTATCGTAAACTCATATCTGAAGAAAAGCGACGGCTTAAACCACGCCAGACGAATAGTCCATGAACTTAACGAGAAACTGAAAAACGGATGGACTCCGACATTTGAGACCGAAGACCAACGTCTCTACACTCCTATCCTACAGCTCCGTGACGTTTACCTTCGCGACAAGGCGCGTGACGTCCGCGAAGCAACAATGAATTCCTATAGTTCAATAACCAAGATGTTCAACGAATGGATTGAAGACACCAACCGCACAGGCAAGGTTACTGGCAATTTCCTGCGCTTTGATGCTGTATGCTACATGGATTATATCCTGGAGAAAGGTTGCTCTAACCGTACTTATAACAATACACTTAAAATGATGCGTGCCTTGTTTTCATGGGCAATTGAACGCTGCTACTGCAAAGAAAATCCTTTCGCCAACATCAAGACTAAAACCAAAGAGGCTAAAAAACGTATCGTTATCGACGAAAAGAGCCGTAAAAAGATTGCGGAATATTTCACAGTCACAGACCCTCAGATGATGATTGTCTGCAAACTAGTATATAACTCGGCTATGAGACCGAAGGAAATTGCCAACCTGAAGATTGAAGACTTACGCCTGGAACATCGTTATATAGTAGTGAGAGACAGCGTTGCTAAAAACAAAAAATCACGCTGCGCCACCATCACAGCCGACGTGATAGAATATCTGAGACAGTTTGAAGATCTTCCTGGTGACTTTTACCTGTTCGGAATGAATAAGGACCTCCACCCTTCCGACAAACGCTGCGCAATATCTTCTTTTGCTAAACGCTGGGATAAGATGCGCGCCTTTCTGAAGCTCCCAATGGAAATGCAGCTGTATAGTTTACGCGATACTGGAATGATTGACTTATTGCACGCTGGCGTTGATGAATTGAGTGTGCAACATCACTTTGACCATAGCGATTTGTCTATCCAGGCGATTTATACAAACCATTACGACCCGAACCTGAATGAAAGGATTTTCAAGAACGCGCCGAAGTTTTAATTTTCAGAACTTGGCAGAAAACGCTATTTTTAAGAAAAGAAATAAAAAAAAGACCGCCGAAGCGATCTTCTTTTATTTCATCATCCGTTCAAAAAACATCTTCAGGAACAGCATTCCGACAAAAGCGATGATGATTGCAAAAAGCACCTCACGCCATTTTTCTTTCGGCTGCTCGATGACAATCTGGTCGTAAATCTTTTCAGTTCTGAAATGGATATCGACGCTGTCCGGAAAGTAATCTATTTTGAAACCTCGTGCTGGAAGATTTGTTATAATGAACTTTCCGTGGTCAGTTTTCACAACGGTTTTATCTGAAATAGTGTCCGGATTGAACTCAAAACTGTCCTGTTCCGGTGTGATCACAAATGTAGTGTCGATTTTAACAGTGTCTTGCTTCAGCAGTTCCTGATGATCTTCGACGATGTTATAGATACGTTTTTCGGCTCTTTTGGTGGTGTTACAGGAAACAAGAAGCAAGCTAAGAAGCAGGAATATTATTTTTTTCATGATTTAAGGCGTTGATTTTTAAAAATGTTGTATCTTTGCAGGCAGAAAAAAAACGGCATTTGACGAATAGGATGTTTGAGCGAAGTAGTCATTTGTCGTTTTTTTTTATTCTATCACCTCGTAATCGGTTATTGCATATTCAATCCACTTTCCTTTCATTGTATATCCAACAGTCAATTTAGCTTTTCCAACTCTTGGAATAACAGATAATAAATTAGCCAGGCTAACGAAGTGCATATCTTTTTGTCTTCCTTCTTTAATTGGCAAATCCAATTCTATAACAGAAGCTCTACTAATTACCTCTGGTAATTGCAATGCTAATTTTGTAGCATTTTTACTAACTGCAGCTTGCCAAGCAGTTTCAGTAACAGATTTTTCTGTCACTAATACTTTCACGTTTTTACCTAATGCCTTACACGGAAAATATTTATTTTCATATTTACTTAACTGCTCTATAATTAAACTTCTACGTTCTTGTACTGTATCTGGAATATTTTTGCTTTTCTTCAATGATACATCATTTGAAGACTTCTGCGCTGTCTTCACAGAAGTCTTCTTGGTTTTGGTTTGGTTTTTTGGCATAATTATAATTCTGTGTAAACTACATATCCATCTTTTCCATTACCTAAAATGTAATGTTTTTTACCATCAAATTCATTCTGGTAAACCAAAGGAACTTTTAAATCAACTAGATTTTTAACATGTGCGTCGATATCTCCTTTTATAACATCGATCATTGGCTTGCCGTTATAAATGGGAAGGAATGATGTTTCCACAAAACGTTTAGCCTTTTTTGAAGATATTTTCCTTGGTTGTTTTGTCTTCTTTGTTGTTGCCATAACTTCTGATTTTTAAATTGTTAATAAATTATTTCTTTCTTGATTTTTCTAATATCTCCAACGCTTCTTTCAGCGTGTCGATGTTGTCGTATTTCCTCAGCTTCTCCGCGATATCCAGAACCGTCTCCGGAACATGAGCCGCCGGGTTCTTGGCCTTGGCATGGTTCTCGATGACGCTTTTGCCCTCAATGAGTATCACGCCCAAGGTTGTGAGAATGCAGCAGTATGGTATCGCGTACCACGGGAAGCAAAGTCCTAAGATATCTATGAATATCCCGAAGAACACCACGGTGAGATATGATATCACCTTGTTGACCGTCCTTCTGAGTATGTGGCTCTGGAGCTTCTCCTTGCACTTCCTGGCCGCCTGTACGCCCGTGAACAGGTCTATCACTACAGAAAACAGCACCAGGATGAAGCACAGGAACATGACCATGATCCCGTGCCCGATGTCTTGTGTTATATTAAGGTGGAGGTTCATTACGCAGGGTGATTACTTGGGTCGTCTCTTGTTGTTCTTATAATAATTAATATGTCGTCGGTTACATTGCTGATGTTGACGCTTCCGCCTCTATTGTCGTCATTGACCACATAAGATGACGCTGTAATATCTGTATCGCCCATCTTGACTATTATTGGCTGGGAAACACTATCATCAATATAAGAACCACTCCATATACTGAATGTGATGCTATATGTGCCATTGTCAGGAATACACTTAGTATTTGCGTCAGGGCCTTCTATGTCAGCCCATCCAGGGAACACCTTGACTTGGTTTTTGTATTTATACTTGGTTTCCAATTCGGTATTAAGTTCGTTCGCATTAAAAGCTGCTAGAACACAATCCTTAGCTACTCTTATCATTTTCTCGGTAGGTTCTGTATAATTTCCAGTTAGCGCAGCTGTTGTAAATACATACTGCTCCTGCTGTGTGCCATAGCCGCTTACGCATTCTATAGATTCCCCCAAAGGTCTCATAACCGCTTCATACAGTGTCGCACCAGCAAGCCAACAACCTATTCCATAGTCAAGGTGTTGGTTGTCGTAACATAGATACCCTGTAGTTCCGATATTTTTCAACCAAGTATTTCTTGCGTTAGCTAATGCGTAAGCGTTAGGTATTATTTCCACACCGTATTCATTCTTAGCCATCAAAGCTGTGTTCATTATATTCTCAGTGGTTTTTGCGCTCCCATCAGAAAATCCAGAATTAAAGAGTATTCTCGGTGTTTTCAATTTGGTCTCTTTAACATAACTGGTGATATAATCAACAACATAGCCGAATGATGTAGATTCTGCAACACCCCATTTCTGGCAAGTACTAGCCGAGCGTTGTAATATGATAACATCCCATTCTTTATTGAGCAAATCATTCATTGCCAATTTTCCTTTGTCCTTGCCCCAAGCTCCGTCCTTAAAAGCCTGATAACTTAGAGTCAGCCCTAATGCTATGCGTTGGGCGAGCTCTTGTATCATAAAACTTCCGAGATACACATTGCCTACATATACATCGTCATAGCCGTTGCGATAAAACATCCATGGAACTTGACTAATTGTGTTCATGCCATGAGATGAACCTATAAGTAATATTCTCGGTGCTTTGCGTGAATTACCTGTTATGTTTTTAATCACATTTTCTGGTAGCGCATCTTCTTTGATAAAAGTCTTCAGCTCATAAGGCTCATAAGGCGATGGCTCGAATGTAGGGTCATATTCAACTCCGACATCTTCTAGCATTATGTTATTGAATGTGTCAGAATTTGTATTTGGTGACTTGATTATGAATTGCACAGCAACTGCGTCATTTGGGGTCTTGAACTGTCCATTTGACTGTGCGCCTGTCGCAGTGGCGTTAGGCATATAATAATATTGACTATATTCTTCTCCTGTTGCTGCAGCTAATACTTTCAAGCTCTTGCCTTCCGCATCAACGCATCGTATGGAAGTAGTTATGGTTTTATTACGGCCGCTAAGACAGTAATAATGGTTCGGTTCTATCGGTATCAACTCGGTTGTTGCGTAATTGTCCGCATAGCCAATACCGCCACCAGTACTAATCAATGCCCTATCTATATATTCCCCAGGATACAAATTCTTAGATTTAACGTCAATCACATCCAATATTGGGGTGAAAGTATTAAAGCTGTTATGTAAATCATTCAGTTCTTCTTGAATGTCTAGAAGTTCACCTATTTTAGCTAAAATAGGGTTGGTGTCATTGATAGTCGTTGTAAAAGCAATTTTTGTTGCGCCTTCTGGAACTTTAACGATACCACTTACGATATTGCCTTTGTCTGTAGCATTACCTCTGTATAGTGGGGTTATTATATCTGAATTTTCATTTGTGAAACAAATGGACGCTATATCTGAGGCTTCTGACAAGGCGGCTTTATATTTATAAATATCCCCTGAATTAACGTCCAATAGGACTGTTTTATAATCAGATGAAACTTGACGATACAATGTACCATCTGGCAGCAACCTATAAAATCCATATATCAAATTCACAGCTTGATTGGTGTAATTAGCTACACTCGCTTCTATACCAAGGAAGCGATTATCCAAATTGTCAATTTCAGAAATTATAGACTTATATGCGCTTTCGACTGTAATTAATAAATAATTTTCATTATCCTCAGGTGATACTATAATTGTACGTCCAGCTGGTCTGAAATAACGCAAAGATTTAACGCCGACATTAGGCACAGAACTAAATGTCGCTACAGACAATGCAGAATGTATTTTTACTGGTTTGCTGAATTTTGCGATAATACCCCAGTAAGCTCTACCATCTGTGCTTATGACTGTATCTACTCCTGTTGAGTGATTAAAGTTAGACATTATTCCAGCGTCATTGGATGATGTATGATATGTCTGGCATTCAATTGTGTCAATTTTTTTATCCACCTCCTCCTTATCGTAATAGTTTTCCGGCTTGAAGACCGCCGAGACCGGAATAGAGACCGGTTCGACAGAAGCGTTGAACTCTATTTCAAGGTTTTCGCCGGATATCGAAGCGTTTTTCACAAGGCCGCCTTTGGCGACAGCTTCAGAGAGCTGGTCCTGCTCTATCTCCCCCGTAAAAGGATTATATTTCACGCTCATTTCAAATAATATTTTAAGGTTTCACGATCTTCCCATTTGTATTTGAAATCGTCTGTAGAACGGGTTTCAATTACCTGACTTCCGTCTTTACCGTTGACAATAACAATATGTTGGATAAACCAGACAGGTTCATCTGGAAAGGCATCAGACTTGGAAGGTCTGCCCCTATAGATTTCACAGCCGTCCGGCGATATCACTACCAGCGGCCAAGTGCTTTTCTCAAATCCAAACTTCTCTATATTATTTCCAAATTGCATAACTATTTCTTTTTAATGATTATAAATGTTACTATCGCCACCAATATCAAGGATACCGGCAGCATCAATAAAAAAAACCTTGCTTGTAGAGGCTCCATTCAGCCGCACGACGGCGGACAAGGCCTTTCAAAACCTGCTTGTTGGCGTACTTCCATTTCTTCCACTCTGATTCAAGATCTGAAGTGGCTGCCGTGGAGTTTTTTAGTTTTTTCAATAATGTTGAATTATTGAAGTTGCCTGAGCCTACGTTGTAGACGAAGCTGACAAGCGCGTCAAACTGGTACTGTCCGAGTTTCAGGTTCTGGGCGTTGACAGTGTCTTCTGCCCATTTCAGGTCTTCCTGAAGGAAAATGTCAGCCTGCTCTCTCGTACAGGTGTCGCCTTCCTTCACTCCTGCCGTGTGGCCGTAGCCTATCGTCCAGACTCCTGCCGGACAGAGATAGGCTTCTGAGCGATATCCCTCGAAGCCTTGTATAAGTTTTCTTCCTATTGATGATGTTTTCATGGTTTTTTGGTTTTTAAAGCGAATAATCTATTCCGTTTTCCTTCAGGATTTCGTTCACCTTCTTATGTTCCTTAGTAGTCATAAGATTCTGTACAGCTTCACGGAGAAGCATTGGTTTCTTTTTCTTCAGCCATGAGGCGTTGAGTTCGCGAGTGCCGAAAGCCTCTTCCAGCTTAATGACGTCATCCCTGGTCTTCATTTCCTTCATCACCTCATAGACAGTCTGCTGGTCACAGCCGAGCCATCCGCCGTTGTTGCCGAACGAAGCGTCCAAGGCATTAGCCAGCGTCACGGCCTTGGCGTCATACCATGAATTGCCATAGCTGAGGTTGGAGGTCATGATGTCATTGCTCACACTGTCAAGGTAAGCGTTCTGCTGACTTTCCGACTTGTATTTCTTCTGGTATTTCTTGATGACAACGACAATGACTATAACCAGAAGCAATCCGCCGATGGCTGCTATAATCTTGTTGAAGTCTATCTTTTCAAGTGCCTTCATTCCTATCAATGCATTCATAATCGTTTACTTTTTAGTTATCAATAAAATGACTGCTATAGCCAGCGCGGCGACAAGCAACGGTGTCTTGTCTGATATCGGCTTGGCTATCCGCGTGAAGCTTTGGTCATTGGCTGCCGTCACGAAGTCGAGGCGCTGCTGTCTGTCTCTGGCGTTGTGGGAACGTGACAGAAATATCGCGTCTGATATGCTGTTGCATGCCTGTTCGTCGGTGATATCTGTCAACAGATGAACGCACTCGTGAACCCAGACGTAATCCTTCATCAGCGGAGACAACGAGTCCCATTCGTTAGCGTTAAGCTCTATGACGTTTGTCTGATGGTTACACCTGGCGAGCCAATGACCAATGTCAGCGAATTGATATGTTATTTTTTGCTTTTCCATATCACAATACCGATAATAATCACAAGAAGGACCGCGCCGCCTACTATGAGTAAGGTCTTATTGCTGTCGGAACGTTCTGAACCGCTATCTCCGTCGGATCCTGGCATTGCAGTGCCTGCTGGAGCAGTAGTTGCAGACGCATTAGAAGTAGTGACAGCTGGAGAAGACATGCCCAATGCACTCGTCATTGTATTAACGGTATTTTTTATGCCTTCCTCTATCTTTTCCTTGGTTTGCTGGTAGTTGGATTTTTCCGGTTCTTGTTCTGAAACGGTGTTGTCATTAAGGATATCCATAAGATTGTCGTAGAAAGTCTGCGCGCCGTCGCGGAGTTCCATTTTGACAGTGAAATCCTTGTCAGTGACACCTGAAGAAATGTCTTTCATCGTGTATCCGCCGAACAACACCTTTGAGTTTTGGCTGATTGTAGAAATAACCTTAGAACCAGCATTCTTGTTATGACAAGTGATTTTGACGTTACGCTTGCTGATCTTAGGCTCTACGAGTTTGATATTGCTTTTTAACATTGACTTATAGCTCATGTCTATTTGTTTTTAATGATTATTAAAAGGATTAACCACGCCCACCAATATTTGCCGAAGTATTCTTCAACATACTGGAGCACGCCGAGCTTCGGAGCTGGCGGTATCGCCGTAGTGATGTCTGCGGCCGTTGTCTCCGTCTCCTTGTTAGAAACTGTCGAGATAAATTTTCCTGAGTTGTTTGTCATCGTAAGAACACTATTAAGAGTACGACCAAAAGCAACGCGCCGCCGCCGATGCCTAGATAAAGCATGGTGTTGTTTTTTTCTTCAGGAGCCGCCTGAATGATAGTGGTGTTCTCTACCGGCTGTTTTCCCCAGACACTGCTAATCGTACTGCCGATAGTGTTAAGGCCTTCGTTAAGGTTAAAGTTATCTAATAATTTGTTAGAAATATTTCCTTGAAATCTGTCTGTTTTCATGGCTTTTGTTTTTTGATTGTTATAAAAAAGGCGGCGTTTGTTTCGCCGCCAAATGATTTTCGATTCTATTATTTCAACGCTTATTCTGCCAATGTGAAATCTATTTGGAAGTTTGCGCTTGCTGGTACGTCCAAGAAGACAAGGGTAGTTTCATCAAGTGCGAGCTTGCGTTCATCTTTTTCAAGATCGATATCGATGAAGCTCTGCAAGAAGTTAGCAGGATTGATGTATTGAGATAATTGAACGAAGTCTGACCCTGATTTTGCACCAATGGCTGATTTTGTCACTTCAATATTCTGCTGAAAGATTTCGCGTGATGGATTTGATCCTGGAGTCAAATCTGTAATGCGCATTTTAACGACTTTAAGTCCTGAATATCTTACATAATTCAAGAAGTCGCGGAAACGTGTAGATGGAGTTTTGGAGCGAATCTCCATAGGATATTTGTTTACGCCATCTCCACGGAGATTAGCGGTTGTTGCATTGTAGTCATCAGCGACCTGATGGCAGTCATAGCCCGCGGATTTAATGGCTGAAGGGTCCGCATAGCTGACATAAGCTTTACCATCTTTAATTACAACTTCTGTAGTGTTGTAATGACCCGGAAGCAAGCAAATTCTTGATGGGGTATCACCGTTTTTGAAAACGAAAGAGGCTACAGGTCTGATTGATTTGTTGAAGTTTGATGTCATGTTTTTTCTATTTTTTTAGGTTAGTAATTCTGTTGGTTATTCTCCGAGGGCTTTTTCTGGTTTGTGGTTTTTGTAAAAGCTCCAGGCAACTAATGCCAATGTGGTCAAGGCAACAACGCCCATGATTCTGTCTGATTTAAAAATTCTGTCCATTTCTTGAAATTTTGATTTGTTAATAATTTTTTCGGCAAAGCTACAGCGGCCGAAAACCACAGGTTCCAGTTTAGGACAGTTTAGGACAAATTATTCCCGATTTTTCCCGATTAGGACAATTTAGGACAGATTTTTCCCGATTAGGACAGTTTAGGACATAAAAAAAAGTCCCGGAACTGGGAATTCCGGGAACTTCGAATAAATAATGTTTAATTAAAAATTTATGAAAAGGAAACAATCACTCCAATTTTGATAATATAATCTTCACCTGGTGAGGCGAATATACGTTGCCTATTTTAGGCCCTATCTCCGCTTCAAAAGGCTTCAGCCATTTCTTCACCGTCTTGCATGATACGCCCCATCTGTCGGCAAGCTCCTTCAATGTCATTGCTCTTGGCTCTTGGCTCATTGCTCATTGCTATTGATTCTTTATAATTTCATAATAATGTTTGTTTGTCTCTGCCTGCTTGTTAACTCTAGCAACAGTCTTTTCAACCTGGTCGTAATTCATAACATCATCCTTGCGCTTCTTCGGGTTGTCGGTAGTGGCGAAGATGAAGAACTCGGTCGCGAAGGTGTAGAACACTGGCGGAATGGTAGTGAAGCCGTGGCCGCAACAGGCGAAATCGACATCCTTCTGACGCAATGCCAACAGGAACTGCTCCATATATACGCGGTCGCTCGGTCGGATGTAAGCCTTGCAGTCGTCGAAGATAAGGAAGCCGTTGACGAAGTTACGCTTGATGTTTTCAAGTATTTCTTTCTCTCCATGGCAGATGATACGTCGTGCGCCCCGATATCTTCTTATGCGTTCCGGAAACCTCGGATGTACCATCGGAACGTCACACCATTCGTTTTCGTGCGGCGTGACAATCAAGGCTCGGCGTCCGCTTTCCAGGCACTCCCTAAGAATGGAGCGCAAGACCGTTGTCTTGCCTGTGCCTGGTTTGCCTACAAACACGAACTTGAATACCTCACGCGTTTCTTCCGGCTTCGTCTTAGACTTTTGCGCTATCACGTCTTGCGAGTTCATTTTCTAGTGCTTTGATTTTGTCTTCAAGTGTGTTTTGTCTTGTCTCTACCTCGGTCAATCGACGGTCATTAAACGCTTCCTTAACCAATGGTGCATAGACAATGGCATATAACACCATCAGAGACATATAAGGAGAAACCTCCCACTGCTTTTCCTCTGCAATCTCGCCCCATGCTTCGGCGATATCTTCAAGGTCTGAAGGATTTGCCTTGTAATCCTTGTCGCTATGTGCGATAAAATTGGAGGCGAAGAAGTTGAAGCTGATATCTATCACCTGTGCTATGCGCTTGCCTGTACGTCGTGCGCGTTCAGGTGATATCATCCTTTCAAGCTGCTCTTCATCCTCATATATGCCGGAATAGTCAGAGGCTGTCGTCTCTTGGGCTGGGTCATAAAGAGGGTCACGGACGAACTTTTGTTGTTCTGCTGTCTGCTGCTCTTCCTTCGTTTCGTAGTAGTCCTGTCGCTGGGTTCGAGTTCCGAACCTGCCTGTTATGTCGGCCAGGGTGATGACAGGAGCGTCACCTTTCAAATCATTTATATCCATTTTTCATTCCCTCCACAATATTATTGATCAATTCGTTAACGGAAAACCTTTCTTTCATTTCCACTACTGAAAGACTGTCGTTGATAGTAACGATGTTTATCATGCATGTATCGCCAGCGTCGATGATGAGAGCAGCTGCTGTCTCGCCCTCATTCACATCTACAGATTTAAGCTTGGCAGCGATGAAAGCGTTTATGTCTTGCGAAGTCTCGTCTATCTTACTTTGAGGCAAAGCCTTCAGCAGTGTGCCTATCGACGGACCGCCGAACATTTCCTTTAAACCTTCAAACATCTCAAGCCTCCTTTCTTTGGTATTCTTCCGGATGTGCTTTCTTGTATTCCTCCAGCTTTGCCTTTATCTCCGAGCTTGGCACTATATAAGGAAGGTTGTTGGATTTGGGGTTCTGAAGATCTCTGATGAAAAGATCTGTGAGGATATCGCCAGGTGTCTCCTTGGTCTTCTCTGCCATGCCTTTGAGGAAATGGAACGCTACAGGATGAACTTTAACCTCGAAGATGTTTTCAGGCTTGTCGGCCATTGCCTTAGATCTGCTTTCGGCTTCTTCCTGGTGCATTGCCAGTTCCGCCTTCAGACTGGCGATAGTTTCCTGAAGCTCGTCGATCTCGTCGGCGAGTTCTTGGTTTTTCTTGATGAGTTCAGGGTTGTCGACTTTGATTTCTTTTGGATTCTCATAAAAATCCATAAGAGATAAAAAAGCGTCTCTATCTGTTTTTATGATTTCATCCATTTCGTCTTTTATTTTTAAAAAACGTGCCTTTTCTTCTGGATAAACCTTGATCTGTAAATTGATACAATTTTTGCTTTCTCCCATATTTTATTTTTTTTTTAAAAGGTTATTTTTTTTTGACAATTAAATGTTTATATAAATTTCGTATCTTTGCACCCGAAAGGTAAGGCGTGACCCATGGACAATTCGATTAGCGCGAAGTCCCCGCCCGCGAGAATCCACCTTAAAGGTTAAAAATGCGACACGCGCTTTCATTATGGGGCAGAATAAGACCGACTAAATTAATTTTGGTCGGTCTTATTTTTTGGTTATGCAATAATGAATGATCTTTTTGTTTTTTCTCTCTCCAACAATGATTTTAACTTCGCCTAAGTCTTCTAAAAAAGACTTCAATTCGTAGATTTTTGTAAATCCCATCTTCTTCTTTTGTTTTTGAGATTTTGGAACATCTCTTTTAACAAAGACGGCATTTTTTAAAGCTTCTTCTATTCTCAAAGCAGCTAATGTTGATTCATAACGTTTGGAAGCATGACATGCAGTCTCATCTATAGATCTGAACTCGAACTTCACCTTATCTTTAACAAAAGCATTGCAATCAACATGTTTGTTTATAAGAGGAAGCAAACACTCAACGATGATTTCATTGCGTTTGTTGACATCTTCCTCGCTGTTGCCTTTTGGAATAGGGTTTTTGTATTCTTTTGCAAGTTTCATATTTTATTATAAAAGTTAAAATATTAGTTATCAATCAAGTATACTAATTGTATACTCTTAGTATGCTTTGTATATACTTTTACAAAAGTATAGCAAAAAATCGGGATAAATCCAAGTTTTGGGCTTACTTGAAAGATTGATATAATAGATTTTAATTTTTGAGTTAGGAGTGCGGAAAATTCTTCATTACTCTTTTTTTCAAACTAATTTGACAAAGTGCTTTTCGCTTGTAACTTGTTATGTATCATATATTTTTGCTTTGTCAAATGGTTTTGACACTGATTTGACAAGATTTGACAGCAAAACGGCATTTTTACACATAACTTATTGATTTACACCTTTGTCATATGTTTTTTATTATTTTGTCAAATTAATTGACAAGATTTTTCAATTTGACAAGCAATTTGACAAAGTTTAATTTTCTGCTTTTCAGTTACTTATATCATTATTTTGTCAATTTGTCAAATTATCATTAAAAAAAATAAAGTTATAGATAGATTAAATTAATAAGAAGAAGGCACAAAAAAAAGACCGCCGAAGCGGTCTTCCTTGTATGCATTCTTATATATTATCAAATACATCAGTGTCTTTGTTGCCGATGTAGAAGCCGTAAGCGTTTATCATCTTGTCACTGCCTGGAAACATCGGTTTCTGCCAGCGTATTTCGTTGCGCTTCTTCTCGGTCTCTGACTTATAACGCATAATCTCTTCAGGATTGTATGTGTAGCCTTTAATTTCACACCACAGCTGCAGTTTTTTGGTAAACGTCTTCTTCTTGATAAACGACTGCGACCTTTGCGATAGCGAGTTCTTGAAGCTGGTGAACGCCTCTTCCTTATCGACATTTATATTGAACTTGTCCTGGAAATAAACATCAGCCCAGTCGATGAAGTCAAGACCGATGGAGTATCTCTTCTGGCGTTCCTCTATGTTGGTCATGTCTGTCTCGATCAGACCATGCTTCAAATATAGCTGCACGTTCTGAAGCATGAAATTATAGAATGTATTATAATCCTCTTCGCTGTAGTCTCTTAATAAGTCTCTGCCGAACTCTATCTTCGGCGACATTTCCTTCATTCCCTTCTCTTTGTTTTCACTGTGGTAGTAGTCCGAGAACTCACAGAAGAATATTCTTCTTCTCAAAGAACCGGTGAAACGGCTGATGGCGTGGTTCGATGTGAATGAGAATTTGGGCGACTGCTCAAACGGAATAGTAAAACCTTTGGTTCCTTTAGGATTGACAAACAAATCA
>JAZRNQ010000158.1:0-3872 GCA_045648285.1 Bacteroidales bacterium
GAAGGTCCTGCGAAAAGACCTGAGATGTTGACGGTCTTATGTGTCTTGTCGTTTATCAATGCTGTTTATAATGGCATCTCTAATTTCATTTCTTTTGCATTCTACGATTTCTTCCAAAATATGTTTGGACAGATGAAGAATGGCGAGGGCTTGTTTGAAGAGATGGCAGAGCAGATGGGCGACAGTTGGGAAATGATGGCACAAGCATCGTCGATAGCATTTTCTATAGGAAGAGGCTATTATTTATTTGAGATGCTTTTATATGTAGCCTCATTCGTCGGAGTATTGATGATGTGGAGGTTACAGAAGAAAGGATTCCACGTATATGCTATCGCTCAGTTTTTAATGCTCATCGCGACATCTGTTTTCGTGACAGCTAAGGTGGGTGGCGGATTCCCATTTGGACCAATCTTCTGGACAGCACTTTTCGTCTTTATGTATTACCCACATTATAAAAACTCAATGCAATAATGCGAAAGAAGAAGCAGGACATAACGGATATTTTTCTCAAACGAAGAAAGCTGACCTTGGGTATAAAACTCGTCGGCACCTTCGCCTTTACATATTATCTGTTGTATTTTGTACTGCTTACAGTATTCGGCATTTATTACAGAAGTGTTTATGACCCGGCATATTCGGGAGAGACTTTGTTCCAGACGATGTTGTCGTCGGCGATACTTTGGGCCATAGTCGGAATGATGGTTGTAAGTTTGGTGCTGCTATTCAGAAGACGACGTTATGGAAAGTTTCTGTTTATGATTTTTACTATAATTCTTGTTATTTATCAGTTTGTTACAGCGGAGAGTCACATCTGGGCTATTTATTTCATAGAGATAATGATAGTGCTTGTGATGGCTCCGTTGAAAGTGTTTGTCACTATCAACAAAACGATAAATAAGAAGATTATGGAAGAGATTACTGATATTAAAAATGTAGAAGGATAAAAAAATAAAACAATAATAAATATGATAAATATTACAATAGCCGGCGATCTCGGCAGCGGAAAAAGTACAGTAGCTAATCATTTGATAAGCAATATCAATTACAGAATTGAATCAGCAGGATTGATTTTCAGAAGATTGGCTGAGCAACACGGAATGACGGCTAAGGAATTTAATCAGTTTATTGAAAGTAATCCTAAATATGACAATATGGTCGACGACACCATCAAGGAGATGGGAGAGAAAGAAGAAAACATCATCTTCGACTCACGTCTTGCATGGTATTTCGTGCCTAAGTCATTCAAGATTTATATGTACGTCGATGTTGATACAGCTACAGAACGTATCTTCAACGACACGGGACGTGTCAGCGAATCTTATTCAGATATGGCGACAGCCAAGAAGGAAATTATCGAGAGAAGACAAAGTGAAGTGTTGAGATACAAGACATTCTACAATATCGATATCAATAATTTCAAAAACTACGACTTCATCATCGACACAAGTCACGCTACTAAAGACGAAGTCAATGAAGCTGTTTTAAGCAACTTCAGAGCCTTTGAACGAGGTAAAGCATACGACAGAATCTTACTCTCGCCAAGGAACCTCATCATTGAAAATGATGTAGAAAACACTGATTCAGATGATATTGAAATAGAAAAGAGAGACGGCAAGTTCTATGTAGTCAAAGGCTTTTCTAAGGTTAGAGCAGCATTGCAAGAAGGCAAGAACCTTGTTGCGGTGAAGAAGATGGTGGAGTAAGAAGACTACAAGACAATAAGACAACAAGACTACAAGTTAAAGCCTCAAGATTTCAGAATTTTAGAAGTCTTGAGGTTTTTGTATTTGTCTATATTTCCATTCTAAAGTATTAGCAAATTCGATTTTTTCCTTTATATTGAATAATGAAAATAATGGGTCAACGTCTTTTGATTTTTCATTTATTACATGTAGATACATTTCTGTTTTCGCGATAGTGTCGCAGAAATAATTTATTTCTGGATAAACTTTCAAACTTTTGACGAAGTTGTATATAGAGTCTATGTTTTGGATAACATCTTTAGGAGTGTAAAAAGTCAATCCGAAGTTTTTATGTAATGGACTTTTTGTTCCAATGTTAAAATATCCGCAATCAGCCTGATAAACGATAAAAGAATATCCGTTGATTTCATTAATAAAGACATCTTCTGGATAATTGAATACGTCTTTGCTAAGATTAGCCATGACAAATTCATTTGTATCGCAAACTCTTAATCTTGCGGTTATTTCTTCTAAAGTAATGTCTTTATGTCCCCAAATGTCAATGACTTCAACATTAGGAATATTATTAAGTTTGTTTTTCATAATTCTTAGTTGTATGCTGTAAGAATATTTGAAATGTAAAAAAACAAGAAAAAAGAAGATAACGGATAAGGAGAGCAATGTAATAAAAGTGTACTTTAATATTGAAAAGAATATTTTCATAATAATGATGATTTAATGAAAATTTTAAAGTTTCTTTTACGTATAAACGAGGTCGTTGAAAATTTATTATTGTAATTTTTTCTTCTTGTTTTGGGTGGAAATGATTCCGTTTTTTTTCATATCCTAAAATAAATTAACACAAAATTTTAAAAAATCTCTTGTTTTTTTATTTTCTTGATTTTGTTTAAAACTTTTTCTGAAAAATAAATGCTGATATTCAAAATAAGATATAACTTTGTAAGGTTGTTAGATTATAATAGAAGAAGGAGGAAAGGTTATGGATGCTATTTTGAGTTATTTGGTGGAAAAGTGGCCGGCGTTTATTATTATAGTTATTACGGCAGTTGTGGTATGGCTTTTATCTAGATGGTATCATCGTTTTGGAAAAGTTGAAGATACGATTAAGGGATTGCCTTGTTCAAAACACGACGATTTATATCATCGTATTGTAGAAACCGAAGAGACGGTAAAAGAATTACCTTGTTCAAAACACGACGATTTATATCATCGTATTGTAGAAACCGAAGAGGCGGTAAAAGAATTGCCTCGTTTAAGGTGTGATATTAATGAGATTAAGCAAGAACTAATTGCGATACGAACTTATTTAACAGTGAAGGATATTGATGTTGAGAATGTTTTCTCTAAAAAGCATAGTCCAAGGGAACTTAATGAAGCTGGAGAAAAATTATATGCAGATATTAGAGGTAAAGAGTTTTTAGATAAAAATAAAGATATACTCATCCAAGGTATTGATAATAAAACTCCGAAGACAGCGCTTGACGTTGAAGAATCATCTCTTGAAGTTCTTGTCAGTTTCATCGACAATGATATGTTTATTGGACTGAAAAATTGGGTGTACAATAGTTCTCCGCGTAAACTTATTATTGATGGTGTTGAAAAGGATTATTCCATTTCAATGAATGATGTATGCTTTGTTTTAAGTCTTCCTTTACGCAATATGTATTTGGATTTACATCCGGAATTGCGGGAAATAGAGATTTAATACATTATCGTAGGAGATACAAAAAAATAGTACTGTAAATTTTCAGTGCTATTTTTAACTATTATATTCTCAAACTACTTAGTATAACACAAACTCCGTGGAACAATCAAATCTCATACTTGTTCATCACTTCCTCAAATGCTACCTTGTTTTCTCCGCTGATTGGTTCTGCTGAAGGCGATTCGAATGTCAATGGGTTGATGTATTTCCCGTTCTTGTTTAATCTGAAATCTAAGTGCGGACCTGTCGACATGCCTGTGCTTCCAACGTAGCCTATCAAGTCGCCTTGTTTCACCTTAGTGCCTTTTTGTATTCCTTTGGCAAAACCATTAAGGTGCATATAAGTCGTTGTGTATGTACTGTTATGCTTTATCTTCAGATAGTTGCCTCCGCCTTTTTTGTCCCATCCTTTTTCTATTACAGTGCCGTCGGCTATTGTCACTACTGGCGTTCCTGTTGGTGCG
>JAZRNQ010000159.1:0-3795 GCA_045648285.1 Bacteroidales bacterium
GCAAAAGTGGCTCCCAACGAACCGAACATCGAGATGAAACTGATGATTATCGGTAAGTTGGGATATATAGAGAAAAGGAAGATTGCGATGGAACATGTCGCAAGTATGAAGAGAACGCATACCGCTATTATTGAAAAAATGCTAGAACTTAAATCGAATTCCAATACGTTAAACATCAGTACGTTAGCGAATATCGCCACCGACGAGAATATTATAACGTAAGGAAACATCTTGCCTAAAACCACGTTTATGAATCTTCTGTTTCCCGCTGTGAGACAATCTCTTATCGTTCCGTTTTTGTATTCAATGCCGAAAGAATAAGCAATGTTAAGTAAAATTAAGATTTGGAACAAAACCCAGAAATATGGAAATGAGAGATACGAGGTGTAATTCAACGACGGATTGTAGAGTGGGTGAGCGCTGATACTTATCGGCGAGGCGATGCTTTCCACAGTCTTCTCGTCGATGCCGAGGAAATTAGCAGTCTCTTGCAATGGATTTACAGCAATGATTCTTAATACGTTAAGAAAACCTTGCAGCACCTCAGAACCTACACTTAAAAATGCGTAATGATAACAAAGAGTGAGACTAGTGTTTTTGTTGGCATTGACGTCAGATTCGAACTCATTCGGTATTATGAGATAACCGTAAATCTCCTTCGAGAGAAGAGCGTCGCGAGCCTCGGCGGTGTTAGCAACCACCTGTGTCACACGAATTTCGGGCACCGCCGAGCATAGCCGCGTGATGTTACGCGACATACGGCTGTCGTCCTCATCCACGATGGCGACAGGAATGCTGTCAATCATCCCATCACCGAAAATCGTCGTCATGAAAAACAAGGCAAACAAAGGAAAAACCAATGCCGTGAAGAGATACAGCGGCCTCGAAGTCAAGACCAAACACTCCCTCTTCACAACATTCCAAAAACCACCTTTCATAAATTCATAATTCATAATGCACAATTCATAATTTTAGACTCACTTCGACAAGCTCAGTGACCAACTCCTAACTTCTAATTGACTAGACGCAGCAATTACATATTTTTAATATTTAAGGTGTAATTGATACGTCTCTACATAACTCCTAATTCCTAACTCCTAACTAATCAGACGCAGCAATTACATATTTTTAATATTTAAGGTGTAATTGACACGTCTCTACCAGAACTCCTCAGTTCCTCAAATCCTCAGTTCCTCAAATCCTCAGTTCCTCAACTCCTCAATTCCAACAAAGTCGTCATCCCCGCTCTCAATCCCTCCACCTTTGTCGCTGGAACCGCCTGTATCTCAAAGGTTCTCATGTCATAACCACCAGTGTCTTTTGTCGCTTTCCATGTCGCGAAGCTGCCGAGAGGCGAGATGTAGTTGATGATGAATGGCACTTCTTTCAGACCCAGAGCCGGGATGTAGCACAGTATCGTTCCGCCCATCTTGAAATGCGACAGCAAATCCTCGCGCACGTTAAGGACAAGGTACGGATTGTCGATGTCGATGACCGTCATGATGTTAGTTCCTATTGAAGTCAACTCGCCAACATTCAACGAGATAGACGCCACTTCGCCAGATATTGGCGACGTCAGACTAGCGTCGTTGAGCAGCGCTTTCACCACCTCGCTGTTATTCTGCGCAGCCACTGCCATCGCCTTCGCCGACGCCTTGTCCTCTTCCTGCGCGCCCTCTAGAGCAAGCTGATACTGATAATACGCCGCGCGCTCAGCCGCCAATGCCGACTTATAAATCGCCTCGGTCTCGTCTCTTCGCTGCAGGCTCACGATGGAGTCCTCGTACAAAACCTTGATTCTCTCGTACGTCGTCTTCGCCAGTTTTAGGTCAGCCTTAGTGCCGTCCCACAACTCCTTCGTTATGGAAACCAGCTGCTTACGCGAGCCAGCATCGATTTTGTCACTCTGCAAAGACGCCGCATTCTCCAAAGCCTTCTGCGCCTCATATTCCGCGATGACCTCCTTCGAAACGATGTGAACCAAAGTGTCGCCCTTGCCAACACGCTCGCCCTTTTTGACCAAAATACTCTCAACCCTTCCCGGCAACAAACCAGAAATATTATACTCCTCAACCTCAATCTGACCCTGCAAAACAACCTCCTTATCCCTCATAAGAAAAATCCCAAGAACAGATAAAGTCAATATTGTCAATAAGATAACCACAAACGAAACGAATAATATTTTATTAGAAACATTCATCTTTTTTTGCATTGAGCCGTGAGCAATGAGCCCCGAGCAGATTATTATTAATTGTTAATTTTTATTCTTCATTCTTCATTATAATCACCCTCAACTCATAATTATGCATTATGAATTATGAATTGAATTTTGGGCGTTCCGGCTATCGCCGTCGGGCTTTCCGCTATATCTTTTTCCGCTTCGCTCCAAAAGGATGCCGCTCCAATCCCTAACGCACTGGCAGCTACTAATACAAATGAGCTCCTCAAATCCTTAATTCCTCAGTTCCTCAAATCCTCAGTTCCTCAGTTCCTCAAATCCTTAATTCCTCAGTTCCTCAGTTCCTCAGTTCCTCAAATCCTTAATTCCTCAATTCCTCAGAGCCTAAAAAAGATTCAAAAAACTCCGGAATCCCACACAAACAACACAGATTCGCCAGAGCGATGTCATATTCGAAATAAGTCGTCAGCAAAAGCAAGTTCGTCTTGTTGACAAGGTTAAGAGCGTCAAGCACCTGCTGTGAAGTGCATAATCCTTCGCTGAACGATTTCTTCCTTATGCGATACACCTCCTGAGCGAGTTCCAACGACGATTGCAGCTCCTCTGCATTGATGCAGGCTTGTCTCAGATTCGCATGCCATTCATCCACAGCGACTTCCAAATCATTCTTCAACGAAAGCTGCGTCTCTGCCACAATCTCCGATTCTATCTTTGTAAGTTGGATATTACGTTCCCTCGCAAGACCGTCGAAGATGTCCCAGACCAAATTCACGCCTCCGATAGTGTTGGGAACCAGGTTTTTAGGAACCTGATACGAGGCTATAGTCTGCTTGCCATAAAGCGAAATCACAGGATAATAATTCGACTGATTCAATCGTAGATTCGCCTTCGCGATGTCATCGTGCAAATCAGCCTGTTGAAAGACGTATGCATTCTCTTTCATCATATCCTTGAACCACTCCAACTGCGGATATTTCTCGTTGATAAACAGTGGAGTAGAGGTGACTATTGGCTGTTGGATGTTAGCCATTGACTCTTGACCCTTACCCAAGGTCTGTTGACTGTTGTCTGTTGTCTGTTGACCTAGCAAAGCTAAAAGCGCTTCTATAAGGACTTCCGCTTGATTTTCAGCGTCTTTTAAATTTCTCTCGCTTTCATCAAGAGCGACTTTCACGATGAGGCGTTCCGCCTTGTCGAACATGCCGATAGCTTCCATCTTAAGAGCCTGCGAATAATGATTGTCCGTCATCTCGTGAGTCTCTTTCAAGACCTTAATCATTGACTCAGCGAGACTTAAAGAGAAATAAACATTAGCGAGTTCTAGATATTTAGCAGCGCCAACAGATTCTTTATTGATTTCAGATAAAGCCTCGTTGCTTTTGGCCAACTTATTGGCGTACAACCTTTTCGTGCCAGTAAAAATAGGATATAGAATTTCCAAGTCTATTGAGCCGAAGTCATCTTCAAATATCGGTACCTCGAAGGCAAGGTCGCCGAGTTCGTTAGAGATGAGATTGAGAATCTCAGGCACGAGAGGCGTCTCCGCATATTTCTCCTCAAAAGGCTCAAGCAGAGAAGCATAATCCTGCGAGACGCCAATCCCATTCGACATCATA
>JAZRNQ010000160.1:0-42329 GCA_045648285.1 Bacteroidales bacterium
AACATTTTCATCAATGTTATTTTTATGTCAAAAATCGATATGAAAAGTATACTCAAATCAGCTCCGTAGGAGCGGCAGTTTATAGGCAGGTGATGAAGCGCAAAGCGCGAAATCCCTGCAAAACAGGTTCAAAAATTAATCAAAGCGCCGAAGGTGCGACAGATATAATCTCTGTCGTCCTTACAGGACTAGGATTGTAAATCAATCATTTCAAGCAGGGGTTCCGTGCTACGCACTTCACCGCCTGCCTAGAAACTATCGTCCCTAACGGGACTAATTTTTTGTTGTAAATTTTAAAAAAGAGGTCTTTTTGTCACTCAATTACCAACTATTTTTGGCAACATTACCAGATATAGAATCTCAAAAATTCAAAATCTCAGAATCTCAGAATCTCAGAACTTCAGAACTTTTGAGTTTCTGAGCTTTTAAGCTTGTGAGTTTTTATTATTAGCTAACCATTTTCTCACTGGTTCGTCATATAACTTCAAACAGATGTATGCTAATGCGATGTTAGTTGCCATGACGAGTAATACCATTTGCCATGTTTCGCCGAGAGTGTATAACTCGTTATCGATGAGCCATGAGTAGAAGAGATACATCACTGGATAATGTACTACGTATAAAGGATAGGAAATGTCTCCTAAGAATTTACATACTGTCATAGAGAATCTGCTTGTAGGTTTACCTGAAGCGCCGAACCAGACGATGAGAGGGAATACTAATATTATGCAAGCCAACTCATAGATTCCGTTGATGCTGATGTTTCCGCTCTTTGTAATATAAGGCATGGAGAAAAGGATAAACATCACTATGGCTGCAAGCCAGAAGCTGTTAGCCTTTGGCTGTTGGCTGTTGGCATTAAAATTACGAGACAATAACATTCCGAGGGTGAATGGGAAGAGCATCCTCAATAATCCTCCGAAGAAATTGACAGCGTCTAATGTCCAGCCGATGCCTATCATATCGTATGTGGAGATGTCGAAGACGACGAAGCCTGTCCATAATAATCCAGTCATCACGACTAAAAAAGCCAATCCTTTGTTGGATAGTTTTCTTATAAAGAAAGCATACAAGATATTGCCAATATATTCAAAGAAAAGCGACCAGCTCGGTCCGTTGAGAGGATACATCTCGCCATTGCCGCGTATGTCGTAAGACGCTCCTGGATAAACAGGAATGAGAAACATAGCAAGGAAAAACGCTACAAGAATCCAGTGAAATGGCATCTGTGTACCATCCCATCGCACTCTACCTTGAAGGAGATATGTGACCAGACCGATGATTGCACCCATCACTACCATAGGCTGCAATCTTGTCAAACGACGTCTGAAGAATCCTCTTACGCTAAGGCCGTTGGCTTTCCATCTGTCATCATAAGCATAGCTGATGACGAATCCCGACAGCATGAAGAAGAAGTCGACGCCGAGATGTCCGTGGTTGAAAGTCTCTATCATAGTGCCGCCAGCGAAGGCGAAACCCTCGAAGACGTGGTACCATAAAACCATCAGCGCCGCTACACCGCGCAAGCCGTCGAGTAATAAGTAATGCTGCTTCTCCATGTTTTTGAGGAATTGAGGAATTAAGGAACTAAGGAACTGAGGATTTGAGGATTTGAGGAATTAGAAGATAACTCCTAATTCCTAACTCCTAATTAATAAACGGTTATTTTCTGTGTTCTCACACATTCTTCGTTTATCATTCTGATGATATATGCTCCTTTGTCGAAACGACTCATATCTATTCTGCTGTTGTCGCCTGCGACCTCGTTTCTATAAACCACGCGTCCCATGAGGTCGATGATTTGAAGATGTCCTTCACCATTGATGATAAGTTCGTTGCCTGATTGATATACGAAGTTGATGTCACAGTAATTGTCATTCAATCCGTCTTCTTTGACAAATCTCACAACGAAACGATTATTGCTTTCTTGCGCTGTTGCTGTAAAAGTATAGTCGTTCTTGAGCATGTCTGTCTCATCACCTGTGATTTTGTCGACTAAAATGATGTCTTCAAAATTTCCTTCACCCTCGATGTGGATTGTATAGTTACCCATCTCTTTTGCTTCGAAATTGACATTCACTTCTTGTGTGTCTTCGTTACAATTATAGATGCCATAACGTCTGTCGTTTTCGGAGACATAGACATTAGCAATTGATTTGTTGAAGTTATTCAGTTTGGTGAAACCTTCATTTACTTCATTGCTCAAGCATATTATCAAGTTGTCTTTTCCGCTGTTGCCAGAGGCTGTTATATTTATAGAACGTTCGTTCTTGTCGTTTCTTTGTTTTGTTTTGTTATAAGTCAGGCTAGGGTTGTTGTAGATTGCCTTTACGAAGAATCCGTCGCCAGTTTTGATGATGCCAGATGTCGCATATTCATAGCCACCGTCAGCGTTTACAAAAGCGTAGCCGTTTGCTATATTTTTGCTTTGTATATTATCCCAATCCATATCGAATGAGAAAGGATTTCCGAGAAGGTGGAAGTTTGCGAGGTCTTTGCTGTTTTCATAAGACAATATGAATTCGTAATCTTTATCGTTACCGAGGATGCCTTTGAATGTAGCTGTTGTCTCATTTTCGTATGATGCTAAATATCCTGTTCCTTGTTGGAAAGTAGTCTCGAACTGACCTTCTTTGTGGTTGACCCATTCCTTGTCGTTACTTCCGTTATATTTGTATAAATCATAGTCTGATGACTGAGGAATGAAATTTTCTATGTCAGCGTTTTTGATAGGAGAGGTTATGAATTGCCAGCCGTTAATATTTTCTTGGCTCCACACGTCAGGGTTGATGATATTCATTACGAATGTCGCTGCTACATTGTCATTGTTTTGGAACACTTGTGCGCCGTCATTGATGATGAAGGCATCAGCGTCTGTGTTGACAAATGCATCGTTGACGGTAAGAGTCACTCCTTCGTTAAGTGTCAATGAGCCATTAGCTATTTCCAAAGAATTCACCTTGATGTCGCCTTTGTCGATAGTGGCGTTGGCATTGATGATGATATGAGGCTCGTTGATGTCAGCCACTTGTTTCTTGCTCCAGTTATTGGCATCATCCCAAAGACCGTCTTGTACGAAAGTGTTAGGGTTTCTGTAAAGATTGTCACTCCATTCTATTCTAGATTCTTTGCTGCCGTCGCCAGAGATAGCCACCTCGTCAACGCCAGAGCAGAAACCAAAACCAGCGATATTAACGAATGAGATGAAGAACTTTTTGCCAACATACTCGCTTAAGTCAATAGTAGCTTTTGTCCATTCAGAGACATTGGTTTTGTTGCTTGACCATAACTCTTTCCATCCGCTGTTATGTGATGTGGTACTTACCATGACTTTCAAAGTGTTGATGTCAGTACCCCAAGCTGGTGTGATATAATAGAATGAAAGGCTGATGTTGTTTCCGTCATATTGGGTATAATCCATCTCTTGTGTGACTAGATATGTAAGATATGATGAATTGTTATAATTTGATGTGATGAAAGCAGCTTTGTTTCCTAGATAAGGAGTGAATATTGTAGGATTATTCACCATGCCAGTGGAGATGCTTTCTGCGATGACCCAATTGTATTTTGCTCCATTTTCGTTGTAATAATACCAGTCTGAACTGTTGGCATTATATACAGTGCTTGCAGAGATGTTTTCAAAACCTTCTTCGTAGATTGTTCCTTCTTGCGAGTACATGTTAGTGACGCCGTATTGGTAAGCACCGTCTTGTAAGCTGTTCCAACTATCATCGGTGTATGTGCTGCCGCTTATGTTGGAAGCTATCTTGGTCTCTTCACCAGAAGTAATGTTTTTTCTATATACATTTGATGCTTTACTGTCGTTGCCGTTAACCCAACTAATGTTTACCTTGTCTTCATTTACGCTTGCTGTTACATTGGTAGGAGCAGGTGCGTTTGAGTCGTCGTCAGTCTGTACACGTAATATCTGAGAATGAGCTGATTCAAGTTCGCCACGTTTTGTTGTTAATGTATAACTATATAAGGTGCTATATTCCAAGCCTTCGTCGAGATATGATGTTGAGCTGACGTTAGCTAAGAATGTTTCGTCGCGGTATATGTTATAGCTTGTTGCATTATTGGCTTCATCCCATGACAAGCTGATAGAAGTACTGCCGGCTTCTGCTGTGACATTTGCTGGAGGGAGCAACTCATTAGAGATGTTGATTACGATGTCGAATGAGCGGCTGTGACTTCCGTTAGTAGCGCTTACGTTAAGAGTAGCCTTGTGGTTGTCTGGAGATAATTTGTCGACAGAGATTACGAAGGTGGCTGTAGCTGTTTGGTTAGCTGCCATTACTCCGTAGCTTTCATTTCCATCTACGATGCTGACATAGCTATCGTTTGTGCTGATGCTTACGTTAGTGTTTCCGCTAGTTGAGCCTTTGCCATTATTAACCAATGTAAGTTCCAGGTTAAGGTTTGTTCCAGGGATGAAGTTATTTGTAAAAGAATGTTTGTTGATGTAAGGACCTGTTGTGTTGAAGTCTACTGCCTGTACAGCGGCGAGAGCGTCAATCACGCCGGAGCCAGTATCGTTATTCTTTTTATCTGACAGTTTTGTTGCTGTTGTCTCAATGATTCTGCATAAGTCGGCAGGAGTGAGTTCTGGGTTCTTTTCGAGCATGAGAGCCATGACGCCGGCGACGCAAGGTGCTGCCATTGAAGTACCGGCTTTTGTCGCATAGCCGTTGTTGCTTTCATTGTCGAGCGACACTATGTTATTTCCTGGAGCGCAGATGTCAGGACGGATGAGACCTATTTCTGGTGCGTAAGGATAGTCGTTATATGTAGTGCCTTCCCATGATACTGGACCTTGTGATGATATGCCTGACACTACGTTGTTGTAGTCTACAGCACCGACAGATACTACACTCGACAAGCCTCCTTTGAGAGTTTGGTCAGGGTGGAGCCATGGAGGAGGGCAGTCGCCAGGAGTACGTACGTTATAAGGTGCAGGATATGTGCTTAGGCTTTGACGGTCGTTGCCACATGCTACAGCAGCTACTATTCCCAAGCTTAACACATTGTCGAAAGTGTTGCGTAATGTTGTCCTGTTGCTTGCCGATTGGTTTATCCATCCTTGTGAGATGCTTAAGATGTCGGCACCGTTTTCTATGGCGAACTGGATGCCAGATGTCAGTCTTTGTATGGTGAGACCTGAGTTTGCATCGTAGAGTTTGATGCTCATCAATGTAGCTTCAGGTGCTGCTCCTGTCAGTTTTCCTGAGGTGCCGTCGCCGCAGACGATACCAGCACAGTGTGTGCCGTGGCTCCTGTCGTCGATAGGATTCTGTCCAGGGTTGACGACATTATATCCGTGTTGCGCGTTGCCGTTCCATAAGTGGTCTTTAAGGTCCTCGTGTTCGGTGTTGACACCTGAGTCCAAGACAGCTACTATGACACCTTTGCCTGTATATCCTAATGTCCATACATCATCAGCATTAATCTGTGTGAGATGTTGCGCAATCTCTGCTTCTGACTGAATGCTGCGTGAGTCATTTCCATTGACGATGTCGGAAACGACTTCCATCTCATGATTATAACAAATCATAGCTACATCAGGATGTGATGCTAACTGATAGATGATGTCACGTCTTGCTTTGCAGTTGATGAAGTTCGTAAGCCAGTAGCTCTTGACTTCAATAACATTATTGCTTATTTCTTCAGCATAGAGAAAAGACAATACATTTTCTTGTGCCTTTTGTGAATGTTTCTTAAGCTCATTGACCATAAGCTCGCGACGTATTTCTTTGCTGTCGCTTTTACAATTCAATGCAGATAGTTCTGCTGTCGACATCTGTGATTTGAATATGATGTTGACATCGATGTAATCGTTGTTTTTCTGGTTTAAGATGTTTTGTAATTCTGAATCAATTACGTTGTTTTGTGCATTTGATATGAGGATACACAAAAGTAAACTTACAAGTACAAATATTTTTTTCATAGTTATTTATAATACAATATTTATAGGCGCAAATTTACAAATATTATGAATGTTATGTAAAAAAAAAGAGATGCCGAAAATGAATTGGCATCTCCTAGGTTGTTGGTTTTATCAAAGTTTAGTGAATTACGATTTTCTGTGTTCTTACGGTTTCGTCGTTGATGCAGCGTATCATGTATGTAGCGTTGTTGAATTTGCTTACGTCGATTCTGTTGTCTCCGTTTGCATGTTCATTGCTGTAGATGATTCTGCCTAACATGTCAACGATTTGTACATGACCTTCGATTGAGAGTATGAGTTCTTCATCGCTTTGGTATGCGAACTGGCTGTTGGCAGTTGTCTGTTGGCCGTTGTCTAATCTGATGACGAAACGATTTACTTTGTCGTTGCTTGTAGCTGTGAATGTATATTCGTTTTCGAGAATCATGTTGGTCTCAATGCCAGTGAAGCGGTCTATCAATGTCACTTCTTCGAATTCGCCTGTGACTTCAAAGCTGATTGTGTAGCTGCCCATTTCTTTTGCGTTGAAGTTAAGATTTACTTCTGTAGTGTTTTCGTCTACGTTAGCGATGCCATAGTGTTTGTCGTTTCTTGCAATGAATACGGTAGCTATTTCATCGTTGAAGTTTTCTAGCTTATCGAAGCCTTCACCTTCGCCAGCGAAGTTTACGATAGCATTGTCTCTGCCAGCCTTGCCAGTAGCGATGACGTTGATGCTGTTAGCTTCTTTTCCTTCTCTCGAAGCTGGAAAATCGTGATTGTATGATAATGTTGGTTCAGCATCGATAGCTTTTACGAAGAAGCCGTCACCGACATTGATTGTGCCTGATGTGGAATAATCATAGCTGCCTTCGTTGTTTACGACAGCATAACCTGCTACCAAGTCTTCTGCTATAACTTTACTCCAATCCATATTGAATGGGAATGGGTTGCCCAAGAGATAGAAGTTGGCAAGGTCTTTTTCTGCATTATATGTCATTTCGTAATTGAAGCTGCTTTCCTTGTTAAGAATACCGCTGAACATAGCTCTTGTCTCAGCCTCGTAAGAAGCGAGGTAGCCGCGACCTTGTTGGAATGTAGCATCGAAGTCGGTGTCATGGTTTTTATGGTTCACCCATTGTAATTCTTGTGTGCCATCATATTTGAACAAGTCGTAGTCTGTTCCTGATTGAGGGATGAAAGCGTCAATATTTGCGTTCACTATAGGAGAAGCGATGAATTGCCATCCGTCTTTGTTGTTGTCAGACCATGATGTTGGGTTTATGATAACCATGTTGAATGTTGCAGAAACGTCATTGTTTACGAATACCTCTGCACCGTCGTTGATAACAAAAGCATCTACATCTGTATTCTTGAAAGTTTCATTGACTGTTAAAACAACACCGCTATCGACTGTCAAAGAACCACCGTTTATTGTTATTGATTTTGCTGTGATGTTACCGCTTTCAATAACTACATCACCTTCGATGACAATGTCTTCTTCTGATGTTGGCACAGAGCCTTTGCTCCACATGCTTGCATCATTCCAAGTGCCGATGCCACTGAATGTATTGATTGATGAATTGACAGTTATTGAGAATGAAGAGGCGTCTGTAACATTGTTATTGACTTCTTTCTTAACATTGTATATTGTGACATCGTCAATTGCTAAAGCAGCATTATCGCCTGCTCCATAGTGTCTGATAGCAACCCAAATCTTTTGGCCTTCATAATCTGTTAAATTAACAGAATGCAAAGTCATTTCCCTAGAATCATAAGCAGTAGAATTAGCAGGTTTTTTATTAGGGAGAGTATATTGGTAAACATTTACAAAGTCATTAGGGTTTGTATTGCTTTCTGTTGAAACAAAAACTCCAAATGTTTCATCAGCGTAGGTATAACTATTAGCTAAAGAACATACATAAAAATCAAACGATGTAGAACCTGATGGGATTATTTGTTTTGACAACACAATCAAATGGTCTGGGTTGAAACCTGTATTAGTATTGTTACAATAAGATTCGCTAAACATGAATCCACCACCTGATGGTGTTGCGCCAATATATTGTTTATTCCATCCATGGTCACTACCTTTACTTGAATGATACCAGTTATGGTCATCATTTGTTATTGTAGTAAATCCTTGGAGGTCGTTATCGAATGTGTAGGTGAGAGTTTCTGTTCCGCCCATTCCGATGACTTGATATTCAACAGTGATGTCAAAGTTCAAGACATAATCAAATGGAATGTTATCAGCTATAGTTATATCAAATGTCACATCTTTTGTTGCGCCAACGGCAATAACACCTACATTAGCCACACCATTATTAATAGTTACATAAGAATCATTACATGACAATTTTGCCACCGCCATTGCTGTTGCTGGCACATCAGAAGTTGTCTTATTAATTAATGTAGCAGTCAATGTTGTTGCACCTTTATGAGCTGCCAATTCAAACGACTTCACTATTATTCCTGTTGGTTCTTTTCCTGTTATGGCACAAGCACTATTTGACATTTCAGATTCGCCTGTTTCGTTAACGGCAATAACATTGAAGCAATAGCTTGTTTGTGCATTGAGGTCTGATACGGTATATGTTGTCTCTGTAATTTCTGAAGCTATCACTTCTGTATCTTGATATACTTTATAACTATTTGCGTCAGCGGCAGCATCCCATGTCAAGACTATCTCTGAGTAGCCTTTTGCTACTGCATTAAGATTTGCTGGAGCTACAGGTTTTGCCCTCATTGTTGTTGCACAAGTTTCTTCTGACATTTCAGATTCGCCTGTTTCGTTAACGGCAATCACGTAGAAGCAATAGTTAGTTTGTGCATTGAGACCTGTTACGGTATATGTTGTCTCTGTAATTTCTGAAGCTATCACTTCTGTATCTTGATATACTTTATAACTATTTGCGCCAGTGACAGCGTCCCATGTCAAGACTATCTCTGAGTCGCTTGTTGCTTCTGCATTAAGATTTGCAGGAGCTGCTGGTTTATTTCTGAATGTTGTTGCACAAGCTTCTTCTGACATTTCAGACTCGCCTATATTGTTTACAGCAATAATGTTGAAGCAATAGTTTGTTTGTGCATTGAGACCTGTTACGGTATATGTTGTCTCTGTAATTTCTGAAGCTATCACTTCTGTATCTTGATATACTTTATAACTATTTGCGATAGCGACAGCGTCCCATGTCAAGACTATCTCTGTGTTGCTTATGGCTTCGGCAGACAGATTTACTGGAGCTGCAGGTTTGGTATTAGGGCCTAATGTTGTTGCACATACCTCTTCAGAAAATCCAGATTCATAGCTTGCGATTGTTGTTACAGCATAGCAATATTGCTTATTGAAAGAAAGGTCTTCATCTACATAAGCTGTACCTGTCACAGTGGCAACTCTCTGTCCGTCGCGATATATGCCATATTTGCTTACGCCATCAACGGCATCCCATTCCAAAGACATCGCACCGCTCATTGGTGTTGCTGTAATAGTTCCAACCATAGGCAAGCTAGGATTGCTGCTTGCTGTGACGTTGAAATAATAAGGGTCGTCATAATCATAGGTAGACTTGTATTCGGTGTTTACTATTACATTTTCAAATATGATGTCGTCGATATTTAAAGCATCAACACCAAATCCACCATCAGCTTGAGATTGATCGTTCCATTCTTCGTATGTGAAGAAGTGTCGTATTGCGACATATATTTCTTGACCTGCGTATTCGCTCAAATCAACAGTGTATTGTTTCCATGTGGTGCTTGTTGCACTTTCTGTGATAACCCATTCGTTTAACAAAGTGAAATCAGCTTCTGAGGTATTTCCTGTTGTTGAAATTGCAAGTCCGAAGTGTTCTTTGTAATATGCTGTTATGTGAGCACGTGCATAGAAACTGACCTTGCTGTTTTCTGTAACTTTTATTTTATCTGGAGAAACAAGGTAATTGTTGATAGGATACGAGTAAGACATATTGTTATTCACAAGAGTTCTACTCATCATGTGTCCGTTTCCAGAGTGTGAGTCTTTAGGTTCTTTGCCAAAGCTGATAGCTTCAGTGCTATGGAACCAAGGCTGTTTCACATTGTCATTGCTGCTAGCGTTGAAGCATGTCCAGCCTTCCATATCGTTCTCGAATTCGTAGATATAATTAGAACCAGTTGTCGATTCAGAATATGTTTCTAAGAAGAAGTCATAAGGATTTGTAGGGTTTTTGGTTTCAATAGTAAATGTGCCAGTACCTGCCTCGCCAATACCTAATGCTGGTATTGTTGTCTCATCGTCAATCAAAGTGACGTGTCTCAAATCATAAGAAGTTGTTACAAGTTTAAGTGTGATTGGACCAGTGAAGTCAGCTGTTCCATTGTTAACCATAGTGACTTTGATATCAGTTGTTGCGTTAGTATTCACTATGCCAGGGCTTACAGATTGGAAAGCCAAGTTAGGTGTAGCTGTAATTTGTACGGAATATGTTTCTTCCCAATTGTAAGTTCCGCTTGTTGTCTTGACAGAGAGTGTTGCTGTGTGGCCACTAAGAGTGTTTTCATCAATGTTAAGTTCGAAGAATAATGTCTTTGCTTCATTCGCACCAAGTCTACCCAATGTCTGTGTAGGATTTGTAATTGTTACATAAGGGTCATTTGATAATGATAATGTCACTGAGGTGTTTTCATCGCTAGCACAATTACCTGTGTTATTCAATGTGATGCCGATGGTTTGTTTTCCTGTTGCTATTGATTTAGGAGCGAATGTGCTTACTTGTACGAAAGGATTTCTAACCACTTCAGTGATGCTGTTTACTGCAGCGAGAGCGTTGACGATACCAGCGCCTACGATATTATCTTTTTTCTCAGGCTTTGATGTTGCAGTCTCTTCAATGATTTGTGAAATCTGAGCTGGAGTGAGGGTTGAATTCTTTTCCAACATAAGGGCGATTACGCCAGCCACGATTGGTGTTGCTTGTGATGTGCCGTTTCTGACTTCATAGATGTCGTTTTGGTTATATTTGGTTGAACGGATGAAGTAACCAGGAGCTGAGATGTCGGGGCGGATAAGACCCATTGAAGCTCCTTCGTTATATGGATAGTCGTTGTATGATGTTCCTTCCCATGTTGAAGGGCCACGTGATGACATATCAAGGTCGTGAGCTCCGACGCAGATGACGCTTGACAATCCGCCTTCGAGTGTCTGGTCTGGGTTCCTCCATGGAGATGGACATGCTGCTGGATAGTCGACATTATGTGGCGCGCCGTGTGTGTTGCCGTCGTTACCTGCTGCTGCACATACTACAACATTCGCTGCTAATACGTTGTCGAATGCTGCACGAATCTCTTCTTTCTGTGCTGTTGTCAATTGGTTATTCTTAAAACCAAATGACATGCTCAATACGTCAGCGCCGTTTTCAACAGCAAACTGAACGCCGCTTAACATCTGATTAACAGAACCGCCGCCTGAACGGTTGACGGTCTTCACTGTCATAAGCGACGCGTCCGGTGCTATACCTGTCGTAATCGTTGAAGTTCCATCGCCACAAACGAGACCAGCACAGTGTGTGCCGTGTCCATTGTCGTCAGTTATGTTTGAGTTGTTGCTTACAAAGTTCCAGCCGTTGACGTATGTGTCAGGTGTGCCGTCACTGTCGGTGTCGATATATCCTTTCCAAAGATGGTCTTTAAGGTCTAAGTGATTAGTATTGGTTCCTGAGTCTAGCACTGCGACTACAACGTTCTTTCCTGTAAATCCTTTTTCCCACCATACTCTATGGGCTTCCACAGCTTGAACATGAGCGTCAGGTCCGCTTGCTCTAACGTTTGACGCTGACTCTGTCTTGATTTCCTTCATCTGTTCTGGAGAGATAAGCTGAATTTCTTTGTCATAGACCAAAGCCTTGACATCAGGATGTGAGGCCAACTTGTAGATGACGCTGGCTGTAGCCTTACAGCTGATGACGTTGGCAATCCATAAAGCATTGATGTCGGTGACATTGCCATTCAACTCTTCTGCCTTGAGGATAGACAATACGTCGGCTTGCGTTTCTTCAGTGAAACTCTTGAGTTCGCCAACAATGATTTCTTTCTGTAATGTTTTATCGGTAAGGTTTCTTGTCTTCTGACTCAATGACTTAGCATTGAATTCCGATTTAAAGCTGATGCTTAAATCTATCAAGCCGCTGTTTTTCTGATTTAAAATTGTTTGGAGTTCTGGTTCAATAACATTGCTGTTTTGAGCATAAGCGATGCCGCATAATGACAATGCTAGAAAAAATGTAAAAATGAGTTTTTTCATTATAAAATGATTTGTAAAAATAATCGACAAAAATAATCTTTTTACCCTTATATTCGGATAAATAACAACAAAAAAGTGAGACGCATCTGCGAATTATGATACGTCTCTACCCTTTTTTGACTTCGGACGTTTGTCTTTAGCCATTAATCTTTAGCCACAACTACTTCTTAACAAAGCGTTGTACTGCTTCTCCGTTTTCTGTAACAACCTTTACGAAGTAGACTCCGCTGTTTAAGTTAGTTACGTCTATTGAGTTTCTGAGTTTCTGAGTTTCTGAGATTTTGAGATTTTGAACTCTACCATATATATCGTAGATGACAACTTCCTCGATTTCAGTTTCTGTCTCGATATAAAGTTTGTCATTAACTGGATTTGGATAGACATTGAATGAAGAATTATGTTCTTCAATGGCGTCATCGACAACAGTGACTGTACATACATCCGATGGTTCTGACTCTGTCTCATCGTTGAAAGCTATTATATAGAACTCAAATGTGATTTCTTCGTCAGAGCCTGCTACGTAAGCGGTGCCGTTAGTGTAACCGAAGTGGAAGTCTTTTTTGGTGTCGGTGTTTACATACACATCATAGCCTTTAGCGCCATCAACGGCATCCCAAGCCATAGTGATTTCGTATTTGTAGCTATAACCTGGAACGTCTTGTCTTATAGTAGCTCTGAGGTTTTTAGGAGCTGCTAGCTTCGCAGATTCTTCTGCTTTCAATGTTGTGGCACAAGCATCTGCTGAATTTTCTGATGTGCTTTCGGTGTTGACGGCAACCACATTGAAGCAGTATTGTGTCTCTGCTTCTAATCCTGTCACTGTGTATGTGGTGTCTCTAACTGCTAGTTTAATTGTTTCACTTCCGCTATAGATATTGTATCTTATTGCATTTTCAACAGAATTCCATGTCAAGACTATCGTTGTGTCGCTTGTAGCTTCTGCTGTTACGACAGGCGCTGCTAGCTTCGTAGGGTCTTCTTCTGCTTCCAATGTCGTTGCACATGCGCTTTCTGATTTGCCAGACTCACCGAGTTTGTTGACAGCTGTAACAGTGAAACAGTATTCTGTCTCTGCTTCAAGTCCGTTGACGATATACATTGTCGATGTGAGTTCTGTGGCTATCAATTCTGTATCTTGATATACGTTATAACTTGTTGCTTCGTTTGCATTGTCCCATGTCAATACTATGGTTGATTCGCTATCTGCTACAGCGACAAGGTTTGTTGGAGTCTCTGCTTCAGTTGGCTCTAATGTGCTGACGCATGTCTCTTCTGAGAATCCAGACTCGCCATAGCTTGTGATAGTTGTAACAGCATAGCAATATTGTGTCTCGTGATTGAGTTTTGAGTCCTCGAATGTTGTCTCTGTCATAGTAGCGATTTTTTGACCGTCGCGATATACGTTATATCCGCTCACGTTATTGACAGCATCCCATGTTAAATTTATCTTGCTGCTGCTGATTGCTGTGGCTGTAAGATTTTCAACCATAGGCAAATTGATAGTATTACTTACCATTATGTTGAAATAATAAGGGTCATCGTAGCTGTATGTTGTAACGTGTTTTATACTTAATGTTACGTCGCTGAAAACGATATCGTCGATATTTAAAGCACAGTAGTCATATCCATAATAAGAGTCTTCCCATTCTTGTGCTGTGAAGAAGTGACGTATAGCTACATATATTTCTTGACCTGCGTATGCGCTAAGGTCGACGGTGTATTGTTTCCATGTTGTTTTATCTGAGATTATCCAGTCTTGAACTGTAGTAAAGTCACTTGCAGAGGTGTTACCTGCTGTTGATACAGCGAGGCCGAAGTGTTCTTTGTCCAAATAATCGTTGTTTGCACAGGCATAGAAACTGATTTTACTGTTTTCTGTGGCTTTGATTTTAACAGGAGAAACGAGATAGTTGTCAATAGGGGTATAGTTTGTTGCAGCGCCATCTCTATATGTAACACTCATAAGGTGACCTTTTCCTGAATGAGAGTCGTGAATATCTGTTAGAGTAGTTGCATTGGTGCTGTGTAACCAAGGAGCCTTGATGTAATTTGAGCTGGCGTTGAAATATGTCCAGCCTTGCAAATCGTTCTCGAATTCGTAAACGTAGTTTGTTGGGTTGGAATATTCAGAATATGTTTCAAGGAAGAAGTCGAATTTGTAACCTTCACTAGGTGTTTTTGTTTCAATAGTAAAAGTTCCTGTTCCAGTTTCACCTACGCCTAATGGTTTTATTGATGCTTCATTATCAACCAAAGTGACGTGTTTTAAGTCGTTTGATATTGTGACGAGTTTGAGTTTGATAGAGTCGGAGAACGCTGCTGTGCCAGTGTTTGCTATAGTGACATTGATGTCGGTAGATGTGTTTGTCTTCACTACTGCAGGGCTGACAGATTGGAAAGTAATCTCAGGTATAGATGTGATATTGATAGAAAAGGTATTGTCCCATGATAAGTTTCCGCTTGTTGTATTGACAGAGAAAGTGGCAGTGTGGCCGCTAGGTGTCTGTGCATCGACATCGAGTTCGAAGAATAATGTCTGGTTGCTGTTTGCTCCAATTCTGCCAACGTTTTGTGTTGGGTTAGCTATTGTTATATAAGGGTCGTTTGACAATGATAATGTCACTGAGGTGTTTTCATCGCTAGCACCATTACCTGTGTTATTCAATGTGATGCCGATGGTTTGTTTTCCTGTTGATATTACTTGTGGAGCGAATGTGCTTACTTGTACGAAAGGATTTCCAACCACTTCAGTGATGCTGTTTACTGCAGCGAGAGCGTTGATTACACCGGCGCCAACTCTGTTGTTTTTTGTCTCAGGCTTTGATGTAGCTGTCTCTTCGATGATTTGTGAAATCTGGGCAGGAGTGAGGGAAGAGTTCTTTTCCAACATAAGCGCGATTACACCTGCAACGCATGGTGTTGCCTGTGATGTGCCACTTTTGAGTTCGTATATGTCGTTTTGTGAATATTTTGTAGAACGGATGATATAACCTGGAGCTGAGATGTCAGGACGGATGAGACCCATTGATGCGCCTTCGTTATATGGATAGTCGTTGTATGATGTTCCTTCCCATGTTGAAGGGCCACGTGATGACTCGTTGAGGTCGTGAGCGCCGACACAGATGACGCTTGACAATCCGCCTTCGAGTGTCTGGTCTGGGTTCCTCCATGGAGCTGGACATGCTGCTGGGTAGTCGACATTGTTTGGTGCGCCGTATGTGTCGCCGTCGTTACCTGCCGCTGCACATACTACAACATTCGCTACTAATACGTTATCGAATGCTGCACGAATCTCTTCTTTCTGTGCTGTTGTCAATTGGTTATTCTTGAAACCTAATGACATGCTCAATACGTCAGCGCCGTTTTCTACAGCAAATTGAACGCCTTTTAACATCTGCGCGACAGAACCGCCACCTGTACGGTTGATGGTCTTCACTGTCATTAGTGATGCGTCTGGAGCAATACCTGTGGTGACAATTGCTGTACCGTCGCCACACACGATGCCAGCGCAGTGTGTGCCGTGACCATAATCGTCGGTGATGTTGGCATTGTTGCTGATGAAGTTCCATCCGTTGACGTATGTGTCAGGTGTGCCGTCATTGTTGGTATCGATATATCCTGTCCAAAGATGGTCTTTAAGGTCTAAGTGATTTGTATTGGTTCCTGAGTCTAAAACTGCGACGATGACATTCTTACCAGTGTATCCTTTTTCCCACCATACTCTATGGGCTTCCACAGCTTGAACATGAGCGTCAGGTCCGCCAGCTCTTAGGTTTGACTTAGGCATTGACTCAATTTCTTTCATTTGTTCAGGAGAAATAAGTTGAAACTCCTTGTCGTAACCGATGATTTTAACATCTGGATGTGATGATAATTTATAAACTACTGAAGCTGAAGCCTTACAGCTGATGGAATTCGCAATCCAAATGTTATGGATGTCGCTTACCTTGCCACTTAGTTCCTCTGCTTCTAAGATTGACATCACGTCAGCTTGGATGTTTTTTGAATATGTCTTGAGTTCATTGACGACATATTCTTTCTTCTCGGCTTTGGTATAAGCTTTTCTTGTTGCTTGATGAAGCTGTTTTGAATCGATACTCGATTTGAAATAAATCTGAATGTCAATCAATTCTTCACTTTTCTGATTTAAAATGTTTTGGAGCTCAGGCTCGATTACATTGAAGTTTTGAGCGAATGATAAACTGCTTAAAACCAATGCTAAAAATAAAATGATGTGATTTTTTTTCATCTTTATGAATATTAACAAAATAGATGGCAAAAATAATAAAAAAGTCAATAAGTCAATGAGTCTATGTGTCAATAAGTTGTTAGTATCCGTTTACTCATATACTAATTGACCTATAGACTTATAGACTAAAAAAAGACAGCTACGGCTGTCTTTTTTTTTCTTATCCTACAACGATATTTATAATCTTCTTTGGAACGACGATGACTTTCTTGATGCTCTTGTCGGCAATCCATTTTGTTGCCTCTGGTGATTCGATAGCTGCTTTTTCTATCTCTGCTGGACTTAATGTGATTGGTAATTCTAAGTCGAAGCGTTTCTTGCCGTTGATAGAAACAGGATATGTGAAGTTGTTTTCAACGACGTAGCTCTCTACGAACTCAGGGAACTTCTGCATTACCACGCTGTCTTCGTGTCCAAGTTGATGCCACAACTCTTCTGCGAGGTGAGGTGCGTATGGTGATACCATGATAGCGAGTGGTTCGAGAATCTCACGTTTGTTGCACTTGAGGTCTGTCAGTTCGTTGACGCAAATCATGAAAGCTGAAACTACAGTGTTGAAAGAGATTCTTTCGATGTCGTCTTCTTCTTTCTTGATGAGTTTGTGCAATGACTTCAATTCTTCTTTTGTTGCAGGCTCATCGCTGAAGCAGAACTCGTTGTTTTCGTCTGTATATAATCTCCAGAACTTACGGATGAAACGGTAAACGCCTTCGATGCCTTGTGTATCCCATGGCTTCGATTGTTCGAGAGGTCCGAGGAACATTTCATAAAGTCTCAATGTGTCAGCGCCGTATTTCGCTACGAGGTCGTCAGGGTTTTGTACGTTGAACTTAGACTTCGACATCTTTTCAACTTCCCAGCCGCAGACGTAGATTGGGTTACCTTCTTTATCTTGTTCGAAGATGAACTTAGAATCTTTGAGGTCGTCGCGCCATTGGTTGAATTCTTCTGTGTCGAGTATGTCGTTATGAACCATGCTGATGTCGACACGGATAGGGTCGCTGTAATATTCTCTGCCGTCGATGTTTTTAGAAACGAAGAGGTTTGATGTGCCTAATGTCTCTACATCGAAAGGCATTTCTTTATTTGTGAAATATTCTTTGAATTTCTGTACGTTGACACGATAAACGAAGCTTGTTCTTCCTTGAATCATACCTTGGTTTATCATCTTCTTGAATGGCTCGTCTTTGCATATCACGCCGAGGTCGAATAAGAACTTGTTCCAGAAACGGCTGTAGATGAGGTGACCTGTTCCGTGTTCTGCACCGCCGATGTATAAGTCGACTTGTTCCCAGTAGTTGTTAGCTTCTTTGCTGATGAACTCGTTATTGTTTTGTGGGTCCATATAGCGGAGGTAATATGCACTTGAACCAGCGAAGCCAGGCATTGTATTAGTTTCGAGTCTGTAGCCTTCTTCTGTTGTCCAGTTCTTAGCACGTGCCAATGGAGGCTCGCCTGTCTCTGTTGGTTTGTAAGCGTCGATAGAAGGTAATTCTAAAGGCAACTTACTTTCGTCCAAAGCGTAAGGCATTCCGTCTTTATAATAGATTGGGAATGGCTCGCCCCAGTAACGTTGACGGCTGAAGATAGCGTCGCGGAGACGGTAGTTGGTCTTGCCTTTGCCGATGCCCATTTCTTCAACTTTAGCAATCATCGTTGCGATAGCTTCTTTCACGGTGAGGCCGTTGAGGAATTCAGAGTTGACCATCACGCCTTCTTTAGCGTCGAACGACTCTGTCCATTGTGAAGCGTCTGAAGGTTCTTCACCAGGTTTTGCAACAACTTGTGTGATAGGTAAGTTGAAGTGACGAGCGAAGGCGAAGTCGCGGCTGTCGTGAGCTGGTACTGCCATGATAGCGCCGGTACCGTAACCCATAAGTACGTAGTCGGCTACCCAGATTGGTATTCTTGCGCCTGTGAATGGGTTGATGCCGTAAGCGCCAGTGAATACGCCTGACACTTTCTTCACTTCTGCCATACGTTCACGTTCTGAGCGGTTCTTAGCCCATGTGACGTATTCTTCAACGGCAGCACGTTGTTCGTCAGAGACGATGGTGCTGATGATTTCGTGCTCTGGTGCTAACACCATGAAGCTTGCTCCGAACAAGGTGTCGGCGCGTGTGGTGAACACTTCGATATTTATGTCTTTATCGGCAATGTCGAATAACAATGATGCGCCCATCGACTTGCCTATCCAGTTGCGTTGTACTTCTTTTATTGACTCGCTCCAGTCTATTGTCTCGAGGCCTTCGAGGAGACGTTCTGCGTAAGCTGTAATACGGAGCAACCATTGTTTCATGGTCTTGCGTACTACAGGGTGGCCGCCGCGTACTGAGAGACCGTCGGCTACTTCGTCGTTAGCGAGAACTGTGCCGAGCTCAGGACACCAGTTTACCATAGTGTCGGCTAGGTAAGCGAGGCGGTAGTTCATCAAGATTTCTTGTTGTTCTTTCTCGCTCTTGGCTTTCCATTCTTCTGCGGTGAAAGTGAGCGGTGTGCTACATGCAGCGTCTAAGCCTTCTGTGCCTTGTGCCTCGAATCTCTTGACGAGTTCTGCGATAGGCTGAGCTTTTTTGGTTTGGTTGCAATAATATGAATTGAAAAGTTGGATGAATGTCCATTGTGTCCATTTGTAATAAGCAGGGTCGCTGGTGCGAACTTCACGGTCCCAGTCGTAGCAGAAACCGATTTTATCCAACTGTTCACGATAACGGTTGATGTTCTTCTCTGTTGTGATAGCTGGGTGTGTACCTGTCTGGATAGCATATTGCTCAGCTGGGAGACCGTAAGCGTCGTAACCCATTGGGTGAAGGACGTTGAATCCTTTGAGACGTTTGTAACGAGCATAGATGTCAGATGCTATATAACCGAGAGGGTGACCTACGTGAAGACCTGCTCCTGATGGATAAGGGAACATGTCTAGGATATAAAATTTTGGTTTGTTGTTGTCGATATCAACTTTATAGACGTTATTGTTACGCCAATATTCTTGCCATTTCTTTTCTACTTCATTAAAATTGTAATCCATAACCGTATTGTTTAGATAAGGTTACAAAAATACAAAAAAATCAGAAATTCAAAATCTCAAAATCCTAAAAAATAAGTTTTGAGATTTTTGATTTCTGAGATTTTGAGATTTTGAATTTTAGAGTTCTAAAACGATGGTTTCATCATTATTAGCCATTTGGTATAATGTAGCCAAGTCTGCTATATGTGTTGAGTAAGTGACATCACCTACAGTGTAGAACAACTCAATAGGGTCGCCTTCCCAGTCGAATTTATATTCGTGGCGGAGGTTTAACTCATAGCTTCCGTTATCATGTATTGTCATAACGCCTATACGTGCGCCTGTATAATGTCTGACGAAAGCAACGAAAGCATCCTTAGGCACGTTGTGTAATTCTCCGTTTGAAGTTCTGTATTTAATATTACCTTCTATATGTTGAGTCTTGACTTTGAAAGTCTTGTCCCAGAACACTACTTTGTCTTTTTCCGAGCTGATGTTGATATCATATTTTGTAGTGATTGTCGATTTCACGAATGGCAGAAGCTTGCGTTCTCCACTCTGATTGATGGAAGTAGCGACAGGCACTATGTCTCCATACATGTTATATTCTACTTTTGCGTTGTCTTTGTTGAGAACTGTCAAATTATCTTGTCCGTACATTCTTTCTTCTTCACGATATTTCTCTACAGTATAGATGAAACGACCTTCTACATTAGGGTCTCTGCGCAGTTTGTCTACTTTTAGATTAGGGTTGTTGGAAGCCAGCCAGTCACTTGGAAGACGGTCTCTGTCGATAGAGAGCATTGGTGCGTCAATATAAATTTCAAAAGATTCGCCGAATGTTTCTCCAAAAGGATGTACCGATTTTCCATCAGAACCTTTGAAGCTGGTTATGTCTATCATTATATCTACTTTTTGTTCAGGCTCATAGCTGAAGATGATTTCGTCGACGACTTCTTCTGTATCTCCATCGACTTCGTTGCTGAGTATGGTTCCGTATGTTCCTTTTGGCTTGCCCGACTTGTCAGATATTTGTATTTGTGGCGCGAAGCGGAATGGTCTGTAGTGTGCAATGTCGAAGATGAAGGAACGATATTCGTTGCCATCATAAAGTGCGTCACCGTATAGGTTATCTGTTATTCTGTCTCTGTCATATAAGTATTTGTTTGAGGATTTATTAGATGCTATTCTGACGACATCTATGTTGTATGAGCTGTTTGTCAACATATAAATATTGTAAGTGCCGTCTCGTTGTAAACCATAATTGTTGGTGCTATTGCCGTATGTTCTGAATCCCATGACGCGGCCGTTAGATGACCATGTGTTTTCATTGATGAGTCGGTTCTCACATTCTATGATGCTTGACATATCAAAATCGATGTGATGGTCTTTGAAATATTCTTCATAGAAAGAAAGATATTTAGTATAGATGAGGAATTCATCGTGTACGTTTCTTCTCCATTGCTCGGCATTGCTTGTGCTGGCATGGTCGATAGGTATGTATGTCGTTGTATTTTCTATTCTTTCTTGAAGTGAAATAGTAAACTTATGAGGTGAGGCTATCTTTTGAGGCACCAGCATATAATACAATATTTCGTCATTGGCATAGTGGTTACCGTAGTCGTTCAAGCCTTCTACTATGATGGCTTTATGTTTTTCATGTCCGGTGAATGTCACTGTCTTGGTGATTGTCTCGAAGAAGTTGGCTTCCAGATGTATGTCTTCAGTGTCACCGTCTTTATGAGTCAGGATGGTGTGGAAGTAAAGACGGTGTTTTCCAGGTTCTGTCACCGTGTAGGCATATTTATAGTTGATGCCTTCCCAGTCTTGTCCGAAATAGCCTTCTTCTCCTTTGATGAATACTGGCAGTTCGTCTCCAGATTCTGCACGTACGTCGAGGTGGTTGACAGATATCATGACATTGAAAGGGAACAACGATTCAGGGCATGTCTCAGGGATGGTGAACATGAGTGTTACGTTCTCGTGTGACGAGCCGCTGAACACCTGTGCCGAGACCCATGCTGGAGTGAATTTCTGTGTGTTGATAAGTATTATATCTACTTCGCGTTGCAGCTTGCCGTGTTTTATAAGTAATTTTCCCGACTGCTGTTCGTTGCCTTCGTACATAGGATGCAGGTTGAGTGTTATTGTGCCTTCTCCATTGGAAATGTTATAGCTGTTGCCTATGTTGTTGTAAGCTACATTATTCTCAATCCATGTTATTGTAGGTTCGCTGTTGCCGCCGGTTTTATTAGTATATTTATAAGGTATGGTCCAGTTTTTACCTGCATATTCGTCACTGCTCAAGACGTAGCTTGTGTTCTCAACCCATAATGTCTCATTGCCGTTTGTTATCTCGTTCACCCAGTCGTCAATTGAAATCCATGTGTTGTTAGTAGCAGGTGCGTTCAGTGCTTCTTCGAAGGTCTCTACACCGTATGTCAATTCGCCAGTGATGTTAATTTTATAATGATGGTTACGGCGTATCAAGAAGCTGCTGCCGTCGCTGTTCTGCATAACGATGCGATAGTAAAGCTCCTTGCCTGAGCTTCCTGTTGGCTTTCCTTTGACGATGACGCTGGCGAGGTTGGCTCCTTCGTTTTCGCTTTCAAATATATAGTCTTCCTGCTTGGTGTTGATGTCGATGATGTCTGACATCATGGCTTTGTTGTTAGGCAAGGTGACGAAGTCTTCTAGTGTTTCCCATTCTCTTACTATCTTGAAATGGCGTTCGTGATGATGGGGTGCCACTGTGCCAAAAGCAGGGATATTTACAGTACGGAAACCTGATATGGTCATATACTCATTGCTCCAGTCGCTGACACTGACCTTAGCTTGGTTGCGTATGAGTTTTATTCCTGTATAATCTATCCCGTTGATGTTGTAACTGAGGTTGGCAAGCTGGGTGAGAATATCCTGATCTATAGTTCTGTCCATCTGGAACCTCGACCAATACACGAGCATACCGGAGCCACCTTCCATATTGGCGATGACCATGCTCTCAGTCTGTCCTGGGAAATTGCTGTCGTCATACAAGCCTTCGCTATGGTTGCCGAGGAAGTGGATAATCTCAGTATAGCTGGGGATGATAGCTTCGTATGTACCAGTCTCGTGGTCTTGTTTTTTAAGTGTGGCAGTAGATTTCGAGATGTACAGTCCGAATTCGTTGAAGCAGAATAATGTCATGTTGTTCACACCGAGACCGTCGGGGTCGACGGCACGTACGTTGACATTCTCAAGGTCTGTTATCCTTGTCTTAAATGTGATTCTGGTGTAACCTTCTGGTACATCATTGTCTATATCATCAGGCTCTGGACGGCAGGCTGATAATAAGAGCATAAGTGATATTATATATAAAAGAAGTCTTTTCATAATTTATCAATAATAAACATCTCTTACACAGCGGATGGCGACATCGTTTGTTGAAGAACCGCTGGTATGTTTAGGGTTATATACAGGACCGCTAGCACTCATATAATATGCGCCATTAAGCAGGAAGTCAATGGCTTCTGCATCCTGACCTTCTGTGCCTTGCAGTTTTATTATAATCTCAAGCTCGGCTTGGGTTGGCAGTCTCCAGTTGTCATAGACAACAACTCTGTTTGGGTCTTTAGCATCGTCGATGTCGTCAACCTCAACATAGTTCTTTGCATGGTCGGCGAAGACGATGAGCTTTTGTTCGTTGGAGAGCTTGTCAAGACCTCCGCTGGTAGAATAGACAGCACCTAAACGTGAGGCAATGACAAAGGATGGCGATACCAGCTTCGCATTTTCAGGGTCTGATGCGGTGTGTCCGTTCTCATCAATTCTAGGACGTCCCAATATGTATTCGCTGGAAGTAGCCATTACACGTATATGGTAGTTTCTAAGGTTATGATTCTCGCAACTACTATTTTGTAAACGTCCTGAACTATTATAATAATAGAATAGGTTTTGATAATTTTTCGTGCCTGATGTGTTGCCTCTATATTTTGACGAGAAGAAACCATAGTTGCTGCCGCCTTGAGGATTGTATTTATATTTTATCGTTCCATTATTGCTTACGCTTGAAACTTGTACCGAGGCAATTCTGTCGCCTCCATAACTATATGTGGTAGGCAGATTCTTCTTGTCTCTGTCAGAGGAACAGTTCTTGTCGTAGGTGTGACCACCTGTAGTTCTATAATAGAAATCTTCTCTGTAGGAATACCAAGGCAATGAATTGGTGATGTAAATAAGAGGATATTGCTCCACTTCTATTAATTCCGACAAACCTTCCTGATTGGTGACTTTTATTGTAAAATACAATATGGTGTTGTTGGTAGGGATAGTGCTGCTTATATTAATATTGCCAGAAGCAGCATTAGCGTTTGCAGATACTTTGATATTATTCTTGATGTAAGTTGCGTTTTGTGTTACCTTATTACCGTATTTGTTGTAATAATACACGCTATTGCTTACTATTTCTGTTGTAACAGGAGATGAGGAAGAGAAATATATTGAGGTGTTATCTTCTTCGACATTATGCATGTGTAACACATTCTTATTCACTTTCAGATAAGCCACTGTCGATTCTCCGTCAACATTTAGTTCTTTCTCTGTCCAAGGTGCTGTGAAGTATTGTATGTCTTCCAGCTCTTCTGGTTCAGTGAAGTCTTCCGCTCCAGGAGCATTGAGTTTCACATGTAACTCGTAAAGTGTATTACGTTTTATTATATGGTTATAGTCTTGTTCATTTTCTTTTTTATTCAGAACTAACTGATAGTAGTTGTTAATATATTCTGTCTCTATTCCTTTGTCATTATGGATTATAGGCAACATGAATACGAAAGAAGTACCTTTGTCGAAGAACTCCTCGCTCAGCCATTTGTGAGAATAGCAATATACTATGACGTTGAGGTAGTAATTGTCCTCGTCTTCTTGTACGTATTCAAAGTACGGACTTTGAGACATTGTTGATGATTTCCAATAATCTGTAACAGGGTATTTGCCATCGGCTACGATTCTTGTGCGTATTGGCATGTTTCTCATCATATATCCTTTAGATTGTGCCAATAGTTGCTGCGAGAACCTGACGTCATCTCCTGGATAAATCTTGATGACATACTTAGCTGTGGCACGACGTAGCTTAACCTTGATGACAACATTGTCGAGACTGCCATCGTTGATGACTATAGTTCCTGGGACATTTGGCTCATCCTCTCCCAAATAAGCGACACCGTCCATGAGGAAGTTTTGAGGATACATGTGGTCGCCACCTCTGATGCCAGAAAGATGTATGTTCTCGTCAGTCTGCTCTAGTCTCATCAGATTGTCGTGAGAAATGACGTTATTTTCTTCAGTCGTAAATGCGCTCTCGTCAAGGGTGCTGTTAGCCACTACATATATCTTATAGCTTGCTCCTGGCTCGAAGTCTTCTTTTTTCTTTTTGAGATATGCTGTCCCGTCTGGATATTGTGTCACGTCTACTCTTTCATAGTAGAATGACTCATAAGTAAAGTTGTCGTATTTATACATCATCACATCCAGATGTGTCAAAGCCGACTCCGCGTCATTATCTGGATATGTTTTACCACGATTGGCTTTCCTGTTTTCATCGAACACAAGCATGATGTAGCCTTCATCCTGTCCTGTCGTGCCATCGCCTCCATCAATAGGCAACGGCTTACATGTGGTCAAGGCCAATGTCATCAATATTATTGATAATATTTTCACCAGGCTTCTGCTCATTATTCAATAGGTTGTTCTATGTGTTTTATTGATATCAGTTTAGGGTTGTTGCCGCTTTCAGCCCATTTGATATTGTCATATTCGCCGTTGATATAAAGGTTGATATAGGAATCTGTCCACTTTTGGTAATATACTATACCGAAGTCGACGGCAACGCTTCCCTCACCGGTGTCGTTTTTTGGATATACCAATATCTTGAACCATTCTTTGTTGTCACATTTGTCAATGTTATCAACCTTATCATCGGAGTCAAACCTCAATACATTTTGGGCATCATATACTTGTATTTTATAGTTTTCCTTGCTACCCATCATGTTAGGTTTCCACTGCACGTCGTCAGGTGCTGTAATCTGGAAGTAACACACAAAGGCTCCTGCCTTAGGGTTAGCACTATTATAATACATGACAGGTGTTTCTGTTATGATATGGTGTGGTTTTTCTGGTGTGGAGACAAAACTGAAGAAAGACTCAGGCACTACAGGATTGTGGTAGGTAGGGTATGCCAAGTCGTGTTCTTCAAAGGTCGCGCCATCGCCCCAGTCTTCAAGGTCCCAGTCAGCGACGCTGTATTCCAACAAGATGTCTTCGCCGGTAATCTTGACGATTCTATATTGATAGATATGATTACGTACTATGTTGTAGTCGCTGTTTTCAACAGGAGAGCCGTTGCTGTATTGACATAACGATATGGCGTCTTCAATGAATCTGCGCTGTCCGTTATGAGTGATGTCGAGGCTTATCTTAGTTTTTTCTTCAGCATAGTTGATATTGGAATTGTCATATTCCGGAAGGTAAACATCGAACACTGTGTTGTCATCATTAGGCATGAAATAATGTCTTATTGCGGTATGACGGTATAATCTGAAACAGTCAGATATGCTAAGGTCTTCTGTACGTTCGACTTCATCCCAGCCTGTTGGGAGACAGTAACCTGTTTGGTTGTAATAGTTGACATAAGCCTCATTGATGACGGTTCCTTTTTCTTTGAGAGCGTCAGACAGTTTTACTTCCAGCTTGGCAGCTGAGCGTAATAATTTTATCTCGCCTATGTCTTCCGACTGTTCTATTGTCAGTCCGCTTAGATTCACTTTTTTTATTCCCCACATTGGAATGGCTCCGTTTTCTCTGTCGAGGCAGCTGTGGTGATAGGTAAGTTCAGGCTCGTCACCTTCAGGGCAGTTTGCCATAACCATAATCTTATAGACAGGGTCTCCGTCGTTTTCAATCAATGACATGAAGTGAGAAGTAAAAGCTTCAGGCATTGCACCCATGAACTTATATTCTGTCATGTCTTCATTGTTAGGCCAATAGTAAATGTCTTGTACTTCGCCAAGCTTCACGTTCTCTGTAGTGTATATCGCCACGCGTAATGCGTCGGGCAGTATTCTTTTCTCGAAGGTGTTGCCTATCTCTTTTGTATATTCGTCGTTCCATGTGTCGCCGCCTCTGGTGTTGTTGTTGTCGACAGACATGGAGAAAATGATGTTGTGAGACACGTCATACGTATCACCGCCATTGTCCCCGCCATTGCGATTCCAGCATGACACGAACATGGTAGCGACAAGCATTATCATAATATATCTTATGCAGTATCTCACCTTATATCTTGTTTATTAAATGTCTTCTTCGTTAATTACCACTCTCCATGAGTTGATGAGGATAACGGAACTGAGCCATTCACCTTCATCAAGGAAGAATGTCATTGTATATTCATCTTGGCGGTCGAGGTATTCCTGATCGCTCATGTTTTTGTTGTAGTTACCTTTGGTAAGCAGAGCATAGTCTGCCAAAGGAAGTCTTAATACTAATTCTCCGTTCTCTCTGTTTCTGATGGTGAGGATAGGAGATTCTCCGGCTTTCATACGTCCGATGGTATGTTCTGCCAATGCGACGGATATAGATGAACTTGTTCTTGTCTCATAATCTTCTATATCAGCTTCGCCTGTTGTGACGCTCCATGGTTTGAAAGTGATGGTGTCGTCTTCAAGTCTTGTGTTGTCCCAATCATACAAGCCGCTCTTGTCTGTGATTTCGAAGATGAACTTGTCGGCATCCACTTCGTTGTCTGACAACTCTTGTAACATAATGCGTATCACGTTAGTGTTTTTTGTCAGAGAGATGGTGCTGTGATAATGACCTTCTTCTTCTGTCACTGTCAAAGGCAATGTTCCATGGAATAAAGGGAGCAAGTCGTTTTCAACGAAAGCCTTGCCATTGATGTCGTAGTCGCGATGCATTTTAACCTGCATCTCTTCGAGTGTAGTTTCACCTATCTTGGTCTCTGGTAAAAGGTCGAATGATGTTTCATTTTGCATACCGCCCAATGCCAGCATCTGGTAGTTGCCAGGGGCAGGTTCTAAAAGAATCTCGAATGTATCAGACGCGAGAGTTGCTTTGTCGTCTACATAGATTTCTTGAACGAGTATGTTGTTTTCATCAAATAAATATAATGACAATGAGTTTACCTCATTAGCGAAAGCGTTGGCAAACTTCATATTGTAGTCATATTTGAAGCGGATATGATGATATACACCGCAGTCTCCTTCACCTTCAAAGATGAGATGTTCGGTGCAGGAACATAAGCATGACAATGCAATAATGGCCATTACAAGCTTATTCCAAAGATGTATCATAACGCTTCTGTTCATTTCTTTTTTTTGTTTATGAATGATAAATTAATAGAAGGAAACCTGGTAAGCCAGGCTCCCTTCTAAATATTTGATTAAAGATTTACATCGTTAGTGACTATCTTCCATGAGAGGATGTTGATTTGTGCTGAAACGAATGTTTCTTTGTCATCTGCTGGAATTTCAGGTTCTGTAATGACGACATCGCCACCAAGAGCTGGTGTTCCGTAACCTGAGATAGAATTGATGTTAATGTTGTATACGTGGTTACGTACTACACCGTAGTTTGTTATCTCATTGCTACCAAAGTGTTTGATTTCTGTGAAGTAATATGTGTCACCATTAGGGTATAAGAGAGCTGTACCAATGTTTGTTTTGAGTTCTGAGTTTAATGCTGCAATTTCGATTTTATTAAACTGATCACCATCACGTTTGTACCATGTCTTCTTTTCACCATCGTTTCTGAATTGGAAATATACTTGATATACTTCAGCATCAATTTTTTCACCTTCTTCATTTACTGCACCAGTACCATTTACTATCATCAAATCGTTTTCTGTAATAGATACGTATTGACCTTCTTTGTTTTTAGTATAGTATGTGGTAACAAGAGTGTTTTTAACAGCTTTAATGAGTTCGTTTCTTCCTACATATTCAGTACCGAACCATTTTGCAACTTCCATAGGAGTTCCGTTTTCATATTGAAGTTGTGCTTTGAGGATAACTGTAGTATGGTTTTTACTTGTGTTTTCACCACAATATACATATTCAGGATAATTTTTAACTTCATAATTGATTTGAGCATCATTAGGAACTTGTGTGTTGCTTGCCCAGTATGAACGATATTGTGGAGCGTCATTCCAATAGAAACCGTATGTTGTGTTGTCGTTATGAGCTGGTAAGTCGTCAATGTTTTTCAAGAGATTTGATTTTGCATTATCATTGTAAAGCTCCCAACCTAAAATCTTAGCATAGACTTGTTGACCATCTATCATTAAATTTTCTGTACCACCTTTTTTAAGAAGTGCAAATTTGTGTTCTTCTGGAACTGTTGCATTTGGAGTATTTACAGTTACTTTTGCAGCAACACGTTCTACATAGACTTGAACAGCGTTAGCTTTTGCTTCTGTTGCAGTAGCTTTAAAGTCTGTGATAGCTAAAGGTGTAGCATAGACGTCTCCAGCAGCATTTTTAAATACAGAGTTACTCATGATGAATTTACCATTAGTATTTTGATTAGCTACAATAGTATGTTTATCTTCAAGTGCGCCTTTGAGGTCGCTGATTGAATAATTTTGTGCTCTAGGTACCCAGTTAAGTACTGCAACCATTTGGTTTGGAAGTTCACCTTTGTAGTTTCTGATTACGAGAACTTTTTGTGAGTAGTCAGATACATTGCCTTGAGCTCCAATGAAACTATTAAGTGAATCCACTCCTATTAATTGGTAGTTGTAAGAACTGGTTGCGCCTGTGAAAGGAGCACCATCAGTAAAGAAGAAAACATAAGCTGATTCAACTGCTCTTTCAGCGTCTGTACCTTCGTCAAAGCCATCTTCGCCTCTGTCTTTATCGGCTGATGCTATTGAGATAGCGATGTAAGAGTTTTCTACTTCACCATTGTTTGGGTCTGAGCCTTCACCACCTTGTGGGTCTGGTTTACATGCTGTGAAAAGCATTGCAATCATTGCGAGTGCTAAAAACTTGATTTTCATAATGTGTTAATTTTAAATGGTTAATAATTATTGATTTAATGAATTTTTATTTGTTGTATATATTTCTATCATTTCTTCTGGTGTGACAATCACTGTCCAATGTCTAATCATATTGTCGAGTGTCTCTTGTGCTTCTTCTATGCCTTGAGATGCTGCTTCTTCAAGATATGGACGTGCTGCTTTGTAGTCTTCGCGTAACACTTCAACCACGCCTCTGAGATATGTCACCACTGGCTCTTGTCCTGCCTTCTCGAGATGTTGAATAGCTCTCTCGTAGTCTTTCTTTATCATGGCAACGTTGGCAGCATTGAGGTTGGCTATTGAATCTTCAGGATACATCTTTACTGCCAGCTCCCACAGATTAAGGTGTTCTTCGCTATTTGGGTCGTAAGTCTGTGCCAGCACATAGAATTCTTCCATTGACAATTTCTGAGGCGCGCTGTTCATAATCTGTTCTATCTCTTCTGGAGTGCTGTATTCACGAATGACATATCCGATGGTGTAGTCGGTACGGCGCAATGCAGGATAGCAGTTGTTGAGAAGATATTTGTATTCTGCGTTCCAATTGTTTTTGATATATCTTTCTTTAGCGTCTGGCTCACGGTCGGAGCGTATAGCTTCCAAGATTTCTGTCTTATGAGATATTTCTGAAGCCTCAACAAAAGCTTCGAGACCTTCCCAGTTTTCTGGTTCGTATGATGTCTTTATGAAACCTTCACCGAAATGATATAGGTTTTCTACGTATTCCTTCAAGGAGTTGGTACGTCCCTTAGCGAGGCGGGTGTTGTTAGAATAAGGACTTTCAGGAGAAGCGAAACCTTTGATGGCTAGAGAGATGATAGTGATGTCTGTGTCGGCTTTTACTGAATCTATGCTGCCGGTGATTTTAGCGAGTTCTACTTTGTTGTTACGGTAGTCAGGATAGATTTTAGTTTTGCTTACAGGGAAGTCGACGTAGGCGGTGCCATTAAGAGCACGTGTTTTAACGACTTCAGCGGTAGGACGTATGTAGATAAATTCTGGTTTGTATGGTTCTAATGGGAATGATGCTGGTGTCAGATACTCTTCATATAAAGCTTCGCCGCAGCATCCATAGATGGCGTAGTGTATCTTAAGGTCGAACTCTTCCATCCATTCTTCGAAAGCTATCGTGGTTTGGTATGCTATAGAGTCTGGTCTTTCTTTTTCCTTATATTCCAAGGCTTCACATTCTCTGTGTATAGGATTAAGTTCTGGGAAACGTTGGTAATATATCATTCTGTTACGACCATAAACGCCTATGGCATTGAACATTGTTGAGTCTTCTGTGTTTATTATATAAGGTGTCAGCACAGCTAATTCTGTTGTGGCGATATCGAGATGACTCAGGTCTATATTCATGTTGAAATATATAGAGTCGTAGATACGTTCAATTTTTAGGTCTTGTACCTGAATGCCATGGAAGCTGGTAGTATCTGTTGTGTTTTCAGCAATAACAACCGATGAGCAGTATGTCATTGCTATTATTATCATTGCTAATTTCAATAACTTTTTCATAGTTGTCGTGCTTAGAATAAATAAATTAGATTGACAGACATTTTAGTAGGGCCGAAATAGTTGTGTTTGCCTTCGCCTATTTTCTTGCCGCATCCTGCGCATTTGAATCTTTCGTAGTCGAGGAAGAGATAACCTATTGCGCCTTCCAATTCGAAGTTCCAGTGTTTGCTTAACATGATAGCATAGCCATAGCCGATGCCACCGCCATAGGCATAGCCTTGGTAACGTGTTTTTGAAAGAAGTGAGAAATCTGTTCCTAGAAATGAAATGTTGTTCTGTAATCCTCCGAGATTGAATGCGCCGGCGAGGAGATGTGCGCTAAGGAAGTGACGGGAGAAGATGTCGCAGAACCAGTAACGGGCTTCAGGTTGTATGAACCAGTGTTTCCATTTTTGTGTGTCGTTTTTGCTCCATGCGTTGAAATTGCCCGAGAGGTCGAATGACCAGTGTTGTGATAATCCTACTTCAACGCCAAGGTTTAAACTAGCAGTAGCTGAATATAAAAGGTTGTTTTTGACAGCTATCTGTTTTACCCCTCCCTCTATATGTTTTTCATTTTCAAGGCTGTTGTTCTGAGCAGCGGCTTGAAAACCAAGATGGGAGCTTGCAAGTATAAAGCACAATAATATAAATAACTTTTTGTTCATAGTTACACATTTTTGCCGTCATCGGACGCCCCCCCCATTGTTGGACATCCAAATGTAATTTGGTTTGAAAATCGCAAATCGTGCAAAAATATGAAAAATTTTTTTAACTTAATCCTTAAAAATGCAGAAATTAATTAGTTGTCAGCCCTTAACCCTTAGCCCTTAGCCCTTAGCCTTTAATAATTCTCTTAACAAAATTTCCATCTTCAGTATTTATCTTAACGAAGTAAATACCAGATTTTAAACTTGCTAAATCAAATTCCACACAAGCTTGTAGTCTTGTAGTCCTGTTGTCTTCCATAAACATCATAAATCTCTACAGTCAGTGTCTGAGTCTGAGTCTCAATATAAAGTCTGTCTTGGACTGGATTAGGATAGATATCGAAAGCGATGTTTTCTTCTGTTATCGAAGTCTCGTCTGATACTAATATGAAAGATTTTCCCCAGTTATATCCTGGAACGAACTTGTTTATATTCGCATCATCGACGCAGAGGACGAAGTTGTTTGCGCTGTTGAAGTGACGCATCGCGACCCATACGTATTGACCAGCATATTCGCTGAGGTCTGCTGTATATTGTTTCCATTCTGTAGCGCGTAAGTCCTGGATGTCGAATTCTTTTATTGTGGTGAAGTCGTCGCCAGTTGGAGCAGCTGCTGTTGAGATAGCAACGCCAAAGTGTTCGTTGTAGTTTTCATCTTGTTGGCATGCCCAGAAACTGAAGGTGGTGCTGTCAGTGACGCCGATTCTCACTGGACTGACGATGTAATCGTTAGGGTCTATTGTCACAGCTTCCATGTAAGTGTTGCAGAACGACTCGCTCATGATATGTCCTTTGCCTGAGTGTGAGGCGATTCTTGAGACGCTGTGGTCGTTGGCAGAAGTGGCATGATACCATGTGTGGTCGTCGCCATCAGCGTTGACAGTAGTCCATCCGTTCATGTTTTCTTCAAAGCCGTAATTAAAGCTGATGACGTTATCTGATACATTCTCTGGCAATATGCTGATGTCGAAATTTATCGCATGTTCGCTAGGTAATGAAGCTTCAGTCTTGATGATGAAAGTCTGTGTTATCTCTTCGCCACATTCAATAGGAGCAAGGATTTTTTCGCCTTCGACTACAGTGACATATTCATCGTTTGTTGTCAATGTGGCTACTGTGTTAAATGTACTTGCACCTGAACCATTGTTAACGAAGGTGACATTGATATTTATTTCTTTTCCAGCAGCGATATCATCGTGTTGTATTGTTGTTACCTCTATCTCTGGAGTAGGGTTGTCGGTCTTCACAGAAATTTCTTCATTCCATTTTTTAGGCTGTAAGATATTGTTGACTTCGATGTCGTCTACCACGAGGAAATATTTGTCATAGCAGTCGAAGTGACGTATTGCAATCCAAATCTCTTGACCTTCATAATCGTTTAAGTCGACGGAATATTGATACCAGTTGCCTTGTTCTCTAGTACCTTTAGCTGTCATGTTCCATTCTTTTATCGTGCTGAAATCACTGGCGGAGGTGTTGCTTTCAGTAGATATTGCTACGCCGAAATGTTCTTCAGGATAGTTAAGGTCTTGAGCGCAAGCCCAGAAGTTGAATGTAGCGTCTTTGCCTATCTTGAATTTCTCTGGAGAGACGAGATAATTGTCAGGGTATAAGATGTCGAAGGTGTTGTCGTAGGATTGTGAGAACACGCAGAAATCGCTTTCGTGTCCGTAGCCTGCACCTAGTTTTGTTGTTGTACTTATCCATTTGAATCCGTCGCCGTCAGCATCGATGGAGGTCCATCCTTGGAATCCGTCTTCGAAGTCGAACGACACCTTAGACTCAATGCTGCTGCCTTCGAGGATAGTTTCTAGAGAGAAAGTGATGTCGTTTTTGTCTGGACATAATTCGCTGAGCATGATGACGAATGTAGCCTCTTGTGTCTCGTTAGGAGCGATGATTCCGTATGATGCCTCGCCATCAATGATAGTGACGTATTCGTTGTCGCTCGTTAAAGTTGCAGCGATATTGTTTTCTGTGGCTGCATCACCATTATTAATTAATGTGACGTTTAGTTCGATGTTTTTATTTGTCTCCAAAACATCTGGTGAGAAAGAATGAATCTTTATTTCAGGACTTTGAGCAAAAATATTTGCTGAAACAAATAAGATGTAAAACAGTACGAGTAGTGATTTTTTCATGATTCTTTTTCAATTAGGAGTTAGGAGTTAGGAATTAGGAGTGAATGGAAATCAAAATAATTCCTAATTCCTCATTCCTAATTAATTCTTAACAATTCGTTTTACAATATTTCCTTCTTCAGTCTTTACTTTAACGAAGTAAATTCCGCTGTTCAAGTCAGAGACATCTATTGAGTTTCTGAGTTTCTGAGTTTCTGAGTTTCTGAGATTTTGAATTCTGCCATAAACATCATAAATCTCTATACTCTGTGTCTGTGTCGATGTCTCGATATAAAGTCTGTCATTAACAGGGTTAGGATAAATGTTGAAATCAGCCATGTAATTATCGTTGATTCCAGTGATGTCTTTGTAGTTTTCTATCTCTTCTAATGCGAGCAATGCGTTGACGCATCCTGAGCCTGTTTCGTTGCTTTTTGTCTCAGACAATTTTGTTGCTGTTGTCTCGAGAGCTTCGCATATCTGAGCTGGAGTGAGATAAGATTTTTTCTGTAACATAAGACATATCACGCCAGTCACGCAAGGAGCTGCTTGTGAAGTGCCGTCCATGTTGATGTAGCCGCTGCTGTTTTTATTTGAGCATGATGTGATTCCTACACCAGGTGCGCACACGTCAGGGCGTATGAGACCTATTTCTCTTCCTGGGAGGTAAGGATAGTCTTCGTATGATGAAGTCTGCCATGTGAAAGGACCTCTTGATGAGAAGTCAGCCACCTTGTTATAATAGTCGACAGCGCTTACTGCGATACAAGCTGACAATCCGCCAGGGTTTACTTGTTGGTCAGGGTGGAGCCATGGAGGAGGGCAGCCGCCTGGTACTCTCACGCTGTTAGGTACAGGGAAGGTGAGGTTGAGCATGCCGTCATTGCCTACAGCTGTGACGATGGCAACATTAGCTTCTAGTGCTTTTTCGTATGTCTGACGTAAAGCTTCGCGTGTAGACATTGAAGCGTTAGGGAATCCTAATGACATGTTCAATACGTCGGCTCCGTGTTCTATCGCGAATTCTATTCCAGAGCATACGGAATTAGCATTGCCGCCGCCAGCGTCGTCCATGACTTTGATGCACATCACTGTAGCGTCTGGTGCTATGCCTGTCTGTGTGCCAGATGTGCCATCACCGCAGATGATGCCAGCGCAGTGTGTTCCGTGGTTGAAACCATCGGTGACGTCGTGGCTGTCTTCAAAAGTGTTATATCCATGGTTTGGGTATTCTTCACCACCGTCCCATAAATTCTTTTCTAAGTCCTTGTGGAAATTGACGCCAGTGTCTATTACACCAACGAGAACACCTTCGCCAGTGAGACCGAGATTCCATGCTTTGTCGGCATTGACATGTTTGATGTTTGGTGTCATGCCTCTTTGTGGCTCGGCTGTTTTGATATTCTCATCCCATAAGAGAAATTCAGTCTTGTTATAACCTAAAATCTTGATGTCGGAATGTTCTGACAACAAATAGATATAATCTTTGCTGGCAGTGCAGCTTATCATATTCGATAACCAGTGTGTCTTGATGTCTTTGATGTCGCCGCTTGCTTCACCAGTTTTCAACAATGATAAAATGTCTTCTTGTGATTGTGCAGAGAAGTTTTTCAGTTCACTGACGATAGCTTGACGATGAGCTTTTACATCTTCAATGTTTTTAACATTACTTCTTAAATTATTGATGTTAATCTCCGATTTAAGAATAATGTTGACGCTAATCATGTCGTTGCCTTTCTGATTAAGAACTTCTTGAAGCTCTGGCTCGATGACATTATGGTTCTGTGCAAAACCGAAATGACATATAAGTAGTGATAGTAACAAAAATAGGTGCTTTCTCATAGTGTATTATTTTTTGATGAATAGTTTTGTCGTTTCTCCTTTATTTGTTGTTATTTTAACGAAGTAAACTCCGCTGTTTAAATCAGATACGTCAATTGTATTTTTGAGTTTCTGAGTTTCTGAGTTTTTGAGTTTCTGAGTTTTTCCATACATATCATAAACGATAATATTTTCAACGACAGCATCTGTTGTTATGATGAGATTGTCTTCAACAGGGGTAGGATAGATGTTGAAGTAAGAAGTCTCATCATTGATTCCTTCGTTGTTTGATGTTGTGATGCAAGCTTCGTTGCTTGGTTCTGATATTCCGAGGCTGCACACGCTTTTGACGGTGTAGCAATATTGTGTGTCGTTTTCGAGTTGAAGGTCGCTATATGAAGTTGTTGTTACGGTAGCTATTTTTTCGTTGTCGCGATACACTTCATATTCTTTGGCTATTTTTGAGCTTCCCCATGATAATTCAACGCTGTTGTATGTTAATGCTGTTGCAGTTAAGTTGCTTGGAGCTTGACATTCGTTAGGGATTTCATCCAAGTAGTTCATAGCTGCTAAGATATCGATGCGTCCGCTACCAGTTTTGTTGCTTTTCTTTTCTGTGAGTTTTACTGCTGTTGTCTCGAGTATCTCGCATATCAAGGCAGGTGTGAGGTAAGGATTTTTTTCTAACATAAGAGCTACAGCACCAGCCACGCATGGTGTTGCCATCGATGTGCCGCTCAATACAGAGAAGCCGTCGTTGCTGTTATGTGCGCTAGAGACGATATACATTCCTGGGGCGCATACGTCAGGGCGGATGAGACCGAACTCATTGTTTTCTTCTATTGTTGTTTCTTCTCCATTGTCGTTAGAGATGAATGCTCTTATCATCCATGTGTAGTTCATCTCGAACCAATCGCAGGCGTCGTACCATGTTGTGTAGTCGTTGTAGATTTTTCCAATCCAGCGGCCGTTAGGTTCGTGAATCGACTTACATGCAGCAGCGGGATTCAATGCACCGTCGTCAGTCTTTAATATGACCCATAGATTTTTCTTGCAGTCTATTGTCAGAGGATTTGTAAATTCGAATTCTACAAAGCTGTTTGATCCAGTACATGTATACTCTTGTTTGTGGATTAAATAACCTTTGTTAGGATCGTCACCGCCTTGATATATCTCGATGTCTCCGCTATGTGCCACGCAGTCATACATTGAGACCTTGCTTAGTTTGCCGCCTTCATGATTCTTTAATTTTGAAGAAGGGAACAACATTCCCCATCTGAATGAAGAAGCGACGCTTGCGCCAGCCTCGAAAACACCGTTATCGTAGTCGAGCCAACCAGGTTCTAATTCTTCAGACCAGTCTAATACGTAGTCGTTCCAAGAAGTGCCAGACCATGTGACAGGACCTTCTGATGAGAAGTAGGCATGATTATCGTCGTAATCAACAGCGCCTACGCTGAGTATGCTTGATGTGCCGCTTCCGTTTGCTTGTTGGTCTGGGTGAATCCATGCAGGAGGGCAGTTGGCAGGAGCATTGATGTTTCTTGGTAAAGGATATTCATCCATCTTGGTTTTATCGTTGCCAGCAGCTACTACGGCCAAGACATCGAATTCTAAAAGGTTTTCGAAGACAGAACGATAGAGTTCGCTGGTGTATATGTTTGGGAAAGCGGAGCCGAGGGAGAGACTTAAGAGGTCAGCTCCATGTTCTACAGAGAATTCTACGCCGCTTATGATGGCGTCGAGAGAACCTTCGCCGTTGTCGCCTAATACTTTGATGCACATCAATGTGGCTTCAGGTGCTATGCCTGTCTTTATGCCAGAAGTGCCGTCGCCGCAGATGGTGCCAGCGCAGTGTGTGCCGTGTCCATAGGAATCGTTGACATCGTGGCTGTTGTTTAAGGTGTTGTATCCATGATTAGGATATTCCTCACCACCGTCCCATAAATGATCTTGCAAGTCGACATGATCTGTATTGACACCAGTGTCTAAGATAGATACAAGTATTCCTTCGCCTTTATATCCTTGATTCCAGACATCGTCGGCATTGATGTTGAGAATGTTTTCTGTGATGTTTTCTATTGTGGTAGCTCTTTCAAACTCTTCGTCGAAAAGCATATATTCCAACTTGTTGTATGCAATAGCAGCTACATCAGGATGCTTGGCTAACTGATATACGATATCGCTTGTTGCAGTGCAGTTAATCATATTTGTAATCCAGTGACATTTGATGTCTTTGACATTATTGCTTCTTGTTCCAGATTGTAAAATAGATAATACATCAGCTTGACTTGCTTCAGAGAATTGTTTGAATTCTTGCAACACTGCTTCTCTCTTGATGTCTTTGTCGGCAAAAGATTGCTTGCGTGTAATTGATTCTTTTACGTCAATCTTTGATTTTAGAATGATATTGATGCTGACAGGTTCATTGTTTTTCTGATTTAAAAGCAATTGTAATTCAGGGTCAATATCACATAATGTTTGTGCATGATTAAAATTTGTGATGCAAAAAGATAGTAGTAAAAGGACTAATAGCTTTTTCATGTTTGGTATGAATTTGATTAAATAATGTAAATAAATTAAGCGTAAATAATTTGGTGTAAAGATACGAAAATATATGTATAAAACAGTAGAATTTTATATATTTGTAATGACGTATTTATCTTTTGAAATAAATAAAGATTTTGATGCGTTTTACAGATAAAAGATAAGACATGAGGAAGTTTAATGATTTATATGCAAAGAAGAAAAGATGGAAGATTGCATTGTCGGTGATAGCTTTATTGATAATAAGTCTTTCGATGTATTATACTAATAGTCTGGTCAAGAGATTCGCTATGCAGGAGCAGCGGCAGATGACTATGTGGGCGGAAGCTGTTCAGTCTCATGCAGAACTGATGAATTATGCCGAAGGATTTTTTAATGAAGTGAGTCATCAAGAAGCTAAAAGGGTAGAGCTTCTTGCTAAGGCATACCGTCGTTTTCTGGCTGCAAAAGACAATGAAAATATCGTCGTTTATCTCGATATCATACAAAGTAATATCAGTATACCTGTCGTAATCACCGATAGTGAAAATAACATTACTCTGTCGATAAACCTGCCTAAGAAATTTCAGGATAAGAAAATTTTCGACCACGAAATGCAAAAAGAATTTAACATTTATCCTCCTATAGAAATCGATATCTATGGCAAGGAGACTTTTTTGTATTATAACGAGTCGCTTATTTATACCGAACTGCGTTCTGTCCTCGATGATATGTTCGCGTTATTTATTAACGACGTCTCTGATAATGCTGTGGGCGTACCTGTCATCATCCTTAATCATGAGCAGAATGAAATTCTCAGTTATGGCAACCTCGATGCCTCAATGATGAACGATGGCGACTATGTCGAGAAACAGCTGAGTATCATGAGTTCGGAGAATATGCCGATAGAGGTGAATTATCTCAATGGTGAGAAAGCATATATCTATTACAGAAGCTCCGACTTGCTCCGCATAGTTAGCTACTTCCCAATAGTGCAGATATTAGTGTTCGTGTTCTTCATCATAGTGGCATATCTGCTGTTCAGCTACGCTCGTCGCTCAGAACAGAATCAGGTGTGGGCTGGCATGGCAAAAGAGACAGCACATCAGATTGGAACGCCACTGACATCTCTGGTGGGTTGGATTGAACTGCTGAAGCTGCAAGATACGCCTTTCATCGGTACTGCCGAGATGGAGAAAGATATCGATAGGATGAAAGTCATCACTGAACGTTTCTCTAAGATAGGTTCAATACCAACATTGGAATCTCGCGACCTGGTGGCATCTGTCAACGAGACGATGTCGTATCTGAAACGTCGTTTCTCAAATAATAAATTCGAGTTCGAGATAAATATTCCAAACAGAGAGATTTTTGTCCCTCTCGATTCGGCTCTCTTTAGCTGGGTGCTGGAAAATCTCACCAAGAACGCTCTCGATGCTATGGAAGACCACGGAGTGCTGACAGTGGAGATGACAGAAGACACCGACAACGTATATATCGACGTGAGCGACACTGGTAAAGGTATGCAGCGTTCTATGTTTAGCCAGATATTTCAACCTGGTTACACCAGCAAGAAAAGAGGCTGGGGCTTGGGACTCTCGCTGGCAAAACGTATCATAGAAGAATATCATAAAGGAAAGATTTTTGTCAAGTCATCTGTCGTCGGACAAGGAACAACGTTTAGGGTTGCTTTGAGGAAGAGTTAGGAGTAGGGACGCGATTCATCGCGTCTGAATTAATTAGGAGTTAAGGTTATGAAAGAGAAGAACGAGAAGATTGAGATGTTGAACAGGTTTGTGCAGAACACCGACGTTCATATTTTTTTGACGGGAAAAGCTGGTACTGGTAAGACGACATTTCTCCGTAATCTGGCAGCTAACACATACAAACGTATGGTCGTTGTCGCGCCTACTGGCGTGGCTGCCATCAACGCTGGAGGCGTGACGATACATTCGTTCTTTCAGCTGCCTTTCGGTCCTATAGTCCCAGGTGGACAACAGACTGCTGAGGGCGGACAACAGACATCATTGTTGTCGAATAAAATCAGCAGGACAAAACTGAAAATCATGCGAAGCCTCGACCTGCTTGTCATCGACGAGATAAGTATGGTGCGTGCCGACCTCCTCGATGCTGTCGACGCCGTGCTACGAAAAGTACGTCGTAGTAGCGCTGCTTTCGGCGGAGTGCAGCTGCTCATGATAGGCGACATACAACAGCTGGCTCCTGTGGCAAGACCTAACGAGTGGGAACTGCTGCAGCCTTATTATAAGTCGGTATATTTCTTCGACAGTATTGTGCTGAGAAACAATCCTTACATCTGCGTGGAGCTGAATCATATCTATCGTCAGAATGACGCGGATTTTATCAATATCCTCAATCAGGTGAGAAATAATAGGCTGGATAAGAAAAGTGCTGACATGCTCAACCAGCGTTACCTCCCTGATTTCGAGCCTAAAGATAAAGAAGGTTATATCACTCTGACGACGCATAACTCGCAGGCTGATGAGATAAACGAACAAAAACTCAATAAGATAAAATCTAAACTTCTTACCTTCGAGGCTGAGATAAAAGGAATCTTCCCAGAGAATGCTTATCCCACCAAAGAGCTACTCGAATTGAAAGTAGGAGCACAGGTGATGTTCGTGAAGAACGACCCTTCTCCTGAAAAGTTATATTATAATGGAAAGATTGGAAAGATAATATCTTACGATGATGATAATGGTCTCGTGGTTCAATGTGGCGATGATGAAATCAATGTGGCGCCAGTGCAGTGGCAGAACTTTGAATATACTCTCAATGAAAAGACTAACGAGATAGAAGAGAAGGAAATAGGCAGCTTCACTCAGATACCGCTGAAGACGGCATGGGCTATCACCATACATAAGAGTCAGGGGCTTACCTTCGACAAGGTGATACTCAATGCTGAGATGGCGTTCACTCATGGTCAGGTCTATGTGGCTCTCAGCCGCTGCACCTCTCTCAAAGGTCTTGTGCTTAAGTCGAAGATACAGAATAATGTCTTGTTTAACGACAGCACTATAAATGCTTTCGTCGACACTATCCCTTCTCTCGAGCCTGATGAAAAACGACTCGCGAAAGAAGAATATAACTTCATACATCATACAATAATCGACTTGTTCTCTTTCGATAATCTGGAGGCGCAGATTAACAGACTTGCCAAGGTGCTTCGCGAGAATGATAATATCTTCGATAAAGACGCAGTGAATAAGATTGCTGAGACACGCAGACTTTTCAGAGAGGAGATAGTAGACGTGGCGATGCGTTTCTCACGACAGATAGATACGATATTGTCAAATCCTGATGCTGACCTTAACTTCCTTCAAGAGAGAATCAAGAAGGCTTCGGTATATTATTTTGAGAAACTCAATGCTTTGGAAAACATTGGCGACTTGATAAACGAGACCGACAACAAGGCTGTCAACACTTCTGTTAAGGCGGTATTAGATGTTATAAGAGAGATACTTTATGTCAAGACGGCTTGTCTTAACCTTACGAAAAACGGATTTGATATTGAGAGATTTCTCGAACTTAAAAACAAGAAAACCGTCGAGGCTGAGAATCTTTCATCTTCTAAGCTGAAGTCGAAGTCGGTGGTTAACAAAGATAAGCCTTTGATGGATGCCTTGATGAGATGGCGTGATGAGAAGGCGGAAGAATTTGACAAGTTGGAGAATCAGATACTTCCTAAAACGGTATTGTTACGCATAGTGGAGAAGAAGCCTGTCACTATAAAAGAACTCAAAGAAATCTCGAAGCTTGGTATCACCCGTATCAAGAGCTTCGGCGCTGACATTATTAATATTGTGTTGAGACATCAAGGCTTTAGCGCAAAAGACTTCGATGACGAAGAGTCGAAGAAGGAGATGAACCTGTCGGCTACGGTGCTAGCGACATTGGAACTTTTAGATGAAGGAATGGATATAGATGCCATCGCCAAGGAAAGAAACTTCTCTCGTTCTACTATAGAGAATCATATCGTTGAGATAGTGAAAAATGGTCTCTATCAGGCAGAAGACTTTGCTGATAAAGACCATCTTGAAACTATTGAGGAATATTTCGATGAGGTTGATGACGCTTCATTGTCAGCGGCACGTGAAGTCCTCGGC
>JAZRNQ010000161.1:0-4096 GCA_045648285.1 Bacteroidales bacterium
AAGTTGAACGATGATACGTATCTTTGAAGGAATACCTTTTCTTAATAAAGAGATAACAAGGTTTGACAAAGCGATAACCACTGTTACTGAAAGAGCCATTACCAATGCCGGTTTGAGCTTAGCTGTTACGGCGAGAGCAGAACAAATACCTAATATTAATACTGTGACAGGATTTGCCTTGCGTAATGGAGCTGTTAAAAGTTCTAAATTCTTACTCATTGTTTTTCAATATAAGGTAAATAAGATCCTAACACATTTTCAATCATATTATTAACTCCTTGTGAAGTTATAGTACCACCGCTGATAGCGTCGACTGAATAAGTTTGGAGGTCAGCTGCTAAGTTAGCAACGCCGCCTTTAACGACTTTAACAGATACGAATTCGCCATCGCTGAATATTGTCTTGCTTTGGAATTGGCTTCTGAAACCTTCTGTTGTGATTTCAGCACCTAAACCTGGAGTTTCTGATTTGTGGTCAAAAACAACGCCGACAACATTTTGGAAATCTGATGTCATACCGATATAACCCCAGATTGGTCCCCAAAGACCAGCACCTTCAAGAGGAACAACATTGACATTTTCCTTACCATTATTAATAACGATAACTGGCAATACGAAGTCTTGTCCATTGTCTCTCTTGTAAAGCTCATCTTTCAAGTTCATTGAGAAAGCTTTGAATGATGTGTAGTTTTCTGTTGTTTCTTCAACAACTTCACCTTTACCATTTACGAGCATCATCTTGACGCAGTCTTTATTGAAAAGCTCTTCAATGTTAGCGCCTTCCACGTTCACGTCAGCTGCTTGTAAGATGTTCATCATCTTTTCATTATTGACATTAGCTTGTTGGAATGGTTGTAAAACCAATGCTGCTGCTGATAACAAAGCTGCAACTATCACTGTCAAGACTGTGATGTAGAAGAAAATATATCTATCTTTCATTTTGCACTCCTTTCTGCTTTTGCCCAGCGTTTTTTACGTTTACTGATATTAACTGCTACTACACAGTAGTCGATTAATGGAGCGAATACGTTGAGTAACAAGATAGCGAGCATCATACCTTCTGGGTAACCAGGGTTAGCAACGCGGATTAAAACTGCCATAGCACCGATGAGGAAACCGTAGATGATCTTACCGCAATTTGTCTGAGCTGCTGTAACAGGATCTGTTGCCATGAAGATAGCGCCGAACATGAAGCCGCCCATTAAATAATGATAGTAGAATGGAACGTCAGAAACGCCGATTGCTGTGAATAACAAACCTAATGCTGCTGCGCCGACGAATGTTGAGATGATGACTCTCAAGCTTGCAACGCCTGTAACGATGAGGAATAATGCGCCTAATAAGATAGCGATTTTTGATGTCTCACCAACGCTGCCTGGAATTGTACCGATGAACATCTCCATCATGCTTGGAAGTTGTTCAACTCCACCGCCGTTTAATAATGTGCCGAGTGGTGTTGCACCTGAGTAAGCGTCAGCTTTTTCTGCAATCCAGATGCCGTCGCCTGACATTTGTGATGGATATGAGAAGAACAAGAAAGCACGTGCGAGAAGTGCAGGGTTAACGACGTTCATACCGCTGCCGCCGAACACTTCTTTACCGATGATAACTGCGAAAGCTACTGCGATAGCAAGCATCCACAATGGCACATCAGCTGGCATGATTAAAGGAATGAGGAAGCCTGTTACGAAGAAACCTTCGTTGACTTCTTCTTTTCTGACTTGTGCAAAGATGATTTCAATGCCAAGACCAACAACGTAACTCACGATGTAGAGAGGTAAAATCTTCATCAAGCCGTAGCCGAAGTTTTGCCATAATGTTGCTACTTCACCATGAGAAAGGAAATGTTGATAACCAATGTTCCATGTTCCGAAAAGGAAGCAAGGAATAAGAGCGATGAGGACATAAATCATGTTACGTTTCATATCGACAGCGTCTCTTACGTGTGCGCCGTTGATAGTGACTTTGTTAGGAACGTAGAAGAATGTCTCCATTGCATCGAAGAATGAGTGGAAGCAATAGAGTTTGCCGCCTTCTTCAAAGTTAGGTTTTATTTTATCTATAAATTTACGTAATCCCATAATATTGATATTCGATTAGTTCATTTCTTTGCGAAGCAATTCTAAACCTTCACGTATGATTTGTTGAATTGGGGTCTTCGATGCGTCGATGACTTCACACAAAGCGAAATCTTCAGCGTCGATTTCATAGATTCCGAGTTCTTCCATTTGGTCGATATCTTTGATGATACAAGCTTTGATGAGCTGCATTGGATAGATGTCGAATGGGAATACTCTCTCGAAGTTACCTGTCATAATCAAAGGACGGATGCCACCATTGAGGTTAGTGTCGAGGACTTTGCTTCTCTTCTTGCATAATGATGCGCCCATTGTGTTTGTTGAGGTGAACTTCTTGAAGTTAGGTGCTAACCAACCAAAAAGTTGATAGTGGTCACCTTCTGGGATGACTGTGATTTGAGTGTCGTAGAATCCCAAGAAGTTGTCGCCATTGATTTTCTTACCTGTCAAGACGTTGCCGCTGATGATACGTACGTTTTCTGATGTGATATTGCCGTACAAACCTGACATGTCAGCGCCTACTCTTGTTTGGTAGTATGCTCTTTCTTTTACTTCTGAACCTGTGAAAGCCACTACTCTACGGCTGTCGTAGTTACCTGTGAGGAAGAGGTTTCCTAATGCTACGAGGTCTTGTGCATAGCAGTACCATACTTTTTCGCCTTTGTTGATTGGAGACAAGACGTTGAGTTGAGTGCTGATGTTACCTGCAGGGTGTGGACCTTGGAATACGTTTACTTCAACATTCTTTGCTGAGAATTTCAAAGCTTCGAGAGCTTGTTGTGTTTCTGTTGAGTTAACGCTGAGATAAACCTTACCGTTTGTCAATTTAGCGAGAGCTTCGACGCCAGCCTTGACAGCTTCCATCTGTTTAGCGATGATGAAGTTGTTGTCTGGAGCCAATGGAGCTGTATCGAACAATGACACTGCGATACATTTTGGTTCATCTTGTGGGTTAGCGATTGTTGAATATGGACGTTGACGAAGTGAAGTCCATGTTCCGCTTTGTACCATTTTTTCTATCACCTCATTGCGTGAGAGTTTTGATGGCTCAGCCTTACCGAAGTCGATAGCTTCATATTTTCCGTCAGATTCAACGATGACTTGAAGGATGACGCGTTTCTCGCCACGTACGATAGCTTTCACTTTTCCTGATACTGGAGATGTGAAGAAGATGCCTTCGTTTTTCTTGTCGTGGAAGAGAACGGTACCGACTTTCACGTCATCACCTTCTGCGACGTGCATTTTTGGCACTACTCCGATAAAATCGAGAGGCTTGATAGCATAAAGAGTAGGTTCATAAGCCTTCATCTCTTTTTGTGCTTCGCCAACGAGGTGAATATCAATACCTTTTTTAATTTTAATCATAATAAGTTGTTTATTTTTAAAAAAGTAAATATATACTTTAGATAATGATTTACAACTGTACTTTTAAAAACGACAAAAGGATGGCATCAAAAGATACCATCCGTTTTGAATTTTATCTTAAATTAGAGCATAATTCTCTTTGTTGACATAGCGTCTTCGATTTGTTCTTCTGTTAACAAACCTTGTTCTCTTACGAGATCCATAACGCCTCTGCCTGTTTCGATAGCTTCTTTAGCGAGTTTTGTACATGGTTTGTAACCGATGACAGGAACTAAAGCTGTGATAACGCCAACGCTGTTTTCAACTAATTCTTTGCAACGTTTTTCGTTAGCAACGATACCGTCGATACAGAGTGTACGTAATACGTCGAAGCCGTTTTGCATCAATTCGATTGATTCTAACAAAGCGTAAACCATAACTGGTTCCATAACGTTGAGTTCTAATTGAGCGTTGTTAGCGCCTAACATGATGCAGTGGTCGTTACCCATAACGCGGTAGCAGAGTTGGTTAACAACTTCTGGGATAACTGGGTTAACTTTACCTGGCATGATTGATGAACCTGGTTGTAATGCTGGGAGGCTGATTTCGCCTAAGCCGCAACGTGGACCTGAGCTCATTAAACGTAAGTCGTTACATACTTTGCATAAGCTTGTG
>JAZRNQ010000162.1:0-13218 GCA_045648285.1 Bacteroidales bacterium
GCAAATCCAAGTTCCAGAAGAATCAATAGAAGCATATAAATCAGCAGAACATTGGAAAAATTATACCATCACCAAAATTTATCCATATCATTATGGAGAATATGTAGTAGAGGAATATGAAGGATACAGCTTGAGATTTACTGCCAATCCTTTGTATGAAGGAGCAGAAGTAAGATTAGAGACAGCGCCAACAGCACCAACAGCGATAACAATTCCGGAAAAAGTGAAAATAAATGGCGTTGAAATTAATGTGACAAGCATTGAGAATGAAGCTTTCAATAATTGTTCTTCATTAACAAGCATAGAAATTCCAAGTTCTGTTACTGAAATAGGAGAAGTAGCATTCCAGAGTTGTACAAATTTGGTAAAAGTTGTTTTCGAGGAAAATTCACAGCTTACAACAATAGGAGAATTTACTTTCAATAATTGTTCTTCACTAACAAGCATAGAAATACCAAGTGGTGTTACTGAAATAAGAGAATATGCTTTCAGAAATTGTTCTTCATTAACAAGCATAGAAATACCAAGTGGTGTTACTGAAATAAGAGAACATGCTTTCAATGATTGTTCTTCATTAACAAGTATAGAAATACCAAGTGCTGTTGCAACAATAGGAGAATATGCTTTCGCAGGTTGTTCAAGTTTGGAAAAGGTTGTGTTTGAAGAAAATTCACAGCTTACAACAATAGGAAATGGAGCTTTCTCAGGTTGTTCTTCATTAACAAGCATAGAAATACCAAGTTCTGTTACAACAATAGGAGAATCTGCTTTCTCAAGTTGTTATAATTTGGTAAAAGTTGCTTTTGAAGAAAATTCTCAATTGGAATCAATAGGTAATTCAGCTTTTTGGAGTTGTGATAATTTAAGAAGTATAGAAATACCAAATTCTGTAAAAAGCATAGGAAGTAGAGCTTTTATATCTTGCGGTTTAACAAGTGTTAGCTTCGAAGAAAACTCTCAGTTAGTTTCAATAGGAGGGGGTGCTTTTAATGCTAATACTAATTTAAAAAGTATAGAAATACCAAGCAGTGTGAAAGAAATTCAAGACGAAGCATTTGGTCAATGTTGGGGTTTGGAAGAAGTTACATTTGAAGAGAATTCACAGCTTACATCTTTGGGACTGTCAGTCTTTGCTGGTGCTCCAATAAAAGAGATAGAGCTTCCAAATTGTCTTACTGCAATAAGTCCATCAGCTTTCAAAGATTGTGGTCAATTGAAATCTGTCTTTATCCCTAAGAATGTAGAATATATCAGAAACTTCGCTTTCCAAAATTGTAGACAGTTGGAGACTGTTACAATAGAAGAGGGTTCAAAACTTACTTCCATAAACGACCTCTCATTCAGCGGTTGTAATAATCTGCAAAAAATCGTCATCCCAAGTGGCGTTACTTACATAGGCTTTGAGTCGTTCGCAAACTGTAACAGTATGACAATGGTAGAATGTTATGCTACCGACGTTCCTCAAACAGACAGCGATGCTTTCAACGGCTGTCCAGAGAGAATGAGAATACAAGTACCTGCTGAATCAATGGAAGATTACAAAGCAGAAACACCTTGGAACAACTATAATCTCGTAACAGAAATAGTACGACATGAGATAGTAACTTCCATCAACAAAGAAAATATGGGTACTACAGAAGGTGACGGTATATACTTCAATGGTGAAAGCGTTACCGTAAAAGCAACAGCAAGAGAATATGGTAGCTCATGGTGGGATGAAAATGGTCAATGGCATTCATTTTACGAAAATAGTACTTTCGTCTACTGGACAGAGAACGGAGAATTCGTTTCAAGAGAACAAGAATATACATTTGTTGCAGAGGCTGACAGAAACCTTCAGGCTAACTTTATGAATAATAACCATTGGACAACAGACCCTGGTATTTCTTCTCATAATATGACAGTATGGGCAGACGTACAATTGGAAGGTGTTTCAGCTAACAATATCAATATAGAAATCGGTGCTTTCTGTGATGGAGAGCTTCGCGGCAACGCAAGAATCCAATATTTTGAAGCTGTGGAAAAATTCATGTATCAGCTTGTTATCTATGGTACAAACAACGATAACATCAAATTTAAGCTCTACGACCATAACACTCAGAAAGAGATGGAATATCTCTCACACGATTATCTAACATTCAGTGCAGATGCAACACACGGTAGTGTCGAAGCACCAAAGGTAATTAACTTTATCCCTATTTCAAGAATACCAATCGAAGTGGTATGTAATATACCAGAAGCATGTAACGTTGAAGGCGCAGGAGATTATTTCCAAGGAGAACAGGTCACAATTACAGCAAATGACGTTGAAGGTTTCTTGTTCAAGAACTGGACATTAGATGGTAATGTCATCTCAACAGACAAATCATATACATTCCGCGTTGAGAGACAGTTGAGATTTGTAGCTAACTATGAATATGCTCATTTTAGACATCTTAACAAAGGCTGGAACTGGTATTCAACATATATGCAGCTCAGCGGTGAAGAAGGCCTTGAAACAGTTCAATCAGCATTGGGTAGTGCAGCAACTCAAATAAAGAGCCAGACTGCATTCGACACATATGAACATGGTGAATGGATAGGTGCCTTGGATGAATATTATACAGAAAAAATGTATATGATAGACATCAATTCATATTACGGACAAGATATTGCAATCAAAGGCACACCTGCCAATCCATCAGACTATACAATTGAATTGAAACCTAATTGGAACTGGGTCGGCTATCCCGTAAGTTATAATATGTCAATAGATGAAGCCTTGCATAACATAACTCCAATGCACGGAGATTACTTCAAGTCGCAGACACACTTCTCTCAATATTATGAAGGCGCTGGCTGGTTAGGTGCATTGCAGACATTGGAAAAAGGTCAAGGTTATATGTATCAAAACATATCTGGAGAGACAAGAGAATTCGTTTATCCAAATCAATCGAATGCGAAATCAGAGTTGAAATCTAATGCTTCATTAGCAAATAATTATTGGAATGCTAATATGTCAGCATATCCAACCAACATGAGCGTTATCGCTATCGTTGAAAATAATGGAATGGAAATGAGCGACTATGAAATAGCAGCATTCAGCAATGGAGAATGTCGCGGTAGCGCACGCCCAATCTATATCGAACAGTTGGATGTATATATGACATTCCTTACTATCTGTGGAGAAGTTGGAGAGACACTCACATTCAAATATTACGATGTAGCATCAGCTGAAACTTATACATTGTCAAGCGTTATTACATACTCTGCTAATGCAACATTGGGTACTATAGATACTCCTTATATCATGAGTATGTCTACAACAGGCATAAATGAAAATACATACGACAAGGTCAATGTTTATCCAAATCCTGTCAATGTAAATTCAGAATTATACCTTGAGACTGAATGTGACAATGTTGAAATATATAACGCCTTAGGTGTAAGAATTGCCGAATATGAAAACGTAAGCAAGATAGACGGCATAGAAACATCAGGTGTTTATGTGATAAAAGTTACAGAACAAGGTAATGTTAAGTATAATAGAATAGTTGTAAAATAATTTTAACATAGAGACGTGTCAATGACAATTGTTAGCTGTTGACACGTCTCTTTTATTTGATGATTTATGAAGAAATTTTTATTGTTATTATTGACAATCATTATCGGGAACTTATTGTATGCACAGAGCAGTGAGAATCATTGGAATCCAGATGTCAACGCTTATTCTACAAATATGAGTGTTATCGCCGTAGTACAACTCTGTGGCGAGGAGCAGAGAGACGACATGATAGAACTTGGAGCTTTTTGTGTAAGCGACAATGAGTTGAACGGCGAACTTAGAGGAAGCAGAAGACTGACACACATAAAGACGGCAAACGGAAGTGTCAACAGATATATGGCTCACATCACGATTTATGGAGATGCAGGAGATGTCATCACATTCAAATTATATAATCATGAATTGAATAAGGAACTAGATTATGTCACAGAACAGACTATCACTTTTACAGTTGATGGCACTATAGGAACCAACGATTTGCCTTATATAATAAACTTCGATAAGTTTGTTGCCGATGATGAAAGTCTCGCACAATTGTCGCCATCAGACGATGTTATTATCAAATCTCATCTTAATGTTGAAAAGGGAAGCAATGTCGTTGTAAGAACACTTAAGATTTTCGAAAATAGCTCCCTCACAATTAAAGAAGGTGGCGTTTTGACAGTCACAGGAAATATTACTAATAATAATGCCGAGTCATTGATAATAGAAGAAGGAGGACAGCTTGTCCATAACAATGCTGGTGTTGCCGCTACATTTAAAAATAATATCGTCATTCCTTCAAACGACTGGGGCGAGGAGGATAATACTGGCTGGCAGTTCGTATCATCACCTGTAGAAAACGTAAGCACTGAAGACTTTATTCCAGTCAGCGGTGACTACGATTTGTATATGTATGACGGAACATCAGAAACACAGTGGAAAAACTTCAAGCAAATGGGAAGTGGTGTATTATATGATTTTAATAAGAAAGATGTTGACGATTGGACTACAATAGATGCAGATGGTGATGGATTAATTTGGAATCATTATTATAAGTCACGTCCGCTAACAGGATATTTCTATTCCGAATCGTATGGTGATGATGGAGATATTGATGCGAAAAACTATTTGGTTTCTCCTAAAATAGCTGTAAATCAAAGTACAAAATTAAGTTTTAATGCGTGGATTACATATGAATATGATCCTGAATATGGCGAACTGCCAGAAACATTCAAGGTTCTAGTGTCTGAAAAATCAAATGATAATGTAAATGATTTTGTAGAATTAGAAAATTATTCTATAACAAGTAATTCAGCTCAAAATATAATAATTGAATTGAATAAATATGCAGGTAAAGAGATTTACATTGCTTTTTATCATTATGTTGAAGAATATGGTTCAGAACAGTTAATCATTGATGACGTAGAGATTGTCAACGACAATCGTTTTGAAAAGGGTAGAGGTTATCTCGTTTCTTATGAGTCAGAGTCAGTGTCTGAGTTTAAAGGCAATCTCAATTATCTTGCAGCAGGTGAGTCATACCAAATAGACTTCAATTATTATCCTGAGATTTTGGCTCAATTCAATTTGATAGGAAATCCTTTCGTGTTTGATATTGATTGGGAAACAGATGTGATAGTCAACAATGTGTATGATGGTTTTGCAACATTAGATGCTGAAGATGGTGGATATGTATATAAAGATAAAGGAGTTATAAAGGCAGGAGAAGGCTTCATGGTTAGAACAACAGAAGGAAATGACAATAATATCATATTTTCCAGAAGTTCAACTAGAACATGCCGTAAAGAATATAATGGTATTGATATTATGGCATCAAACGATAAGGGTTCGGATAATGTCATAATACGTTTTGATGATGAGGAGACTGCTGGCTTTCCTAAACTCAGAAACTTTAACGAAAATATTGCTAGCGTTTATGTTAAAGATGAGAATATAAATTACGGCATTTTGAATTTTAGTAAGGACGTCAATGAAATACCGCTATATTTCGAAGCTAAAGAAATGGGTACTTACACATTGACATTTGACATCAAAGGCAAAGTGGAAAATCTTTATCTTATTGACAGACTTACGGGTGATAAAGTGAATATCATTATGGAAAAAGAATATACATTCGTGGCAAAAGCTAATGATTCCGCTGAACGCTTCGTGCTATTGGCAAATGCTCAAAGCTTGAATTCTGAAACACAAAGCAATTTCGTATATGTAAACAATGGCGAATTGATAATTAACGCAAAAGGTTCAATTCAAATCATTGATATGATGGGAAGAGTTGTATTGTCAGAAGAAAATGGTCTGTCGCATATAAATGTAAGCGGTTTGAAAAACTCTGCTTACATCGTACGTTGTGTAAATGATGCTGAGGTTAAGATTCAAAAGATAATTTTATAAAATATAACGTATAATGGTTGCTGAGCTTGAAAAAATAATGTTACTTGGTTTTATCAATCTAAGTCAGTCAAAATCAGTGGTCATAGAATGTTTGTTTAAATAACATAAAAATGAAAAGACTAATTATTTTTACAATATTTGCGTTTGTGTTAAGCATGAATCTGCTCGCACAAAGTGACGGTTTCTTTAAATACTATGAAATAGATAATAAAAGAACAGAAACAATAGGATTTGACTGTGTTCCGACATTGCCATCGAAACATGGCATAGAAGAACATGTGGGAAGCAATGTTCCGCTTGGAGGCGGAGTATTATTGCTCGCTGCTTTTGCTGTCATAAGACATAAGTCAAGAAATAAAAGAGATTGAATCTAGGAAGTCTAGATTTTTAAGAGTTCAGAGTTTATTCTCATAACTTGCGGAATCAGCATTGCGTTATTATCGTTATTAATAATGTAATCTGATTTCGCTTTTTTTGTCTCTTCATCCCATTGAAGTCGCATCCTTGAACGGACGTTTTCTTCGTCGCATCTGTCGCGCTGCATCGCTCTCTTGACTCTTACATCTTCTGGCGCAGAGACGAAGATAATCTTATCGAATTGTCTGTCGAAGTTCTTCTCAAACAAAATAGCTGATTCAAACAAGACATATTTTGAAGTCTGTTTCTCGCACCATTCGTCAAAGACTTGGTTTAACTTTGGATATAACAAATTCTCAATGAATTGCAGAGCTTCTTGGTTTTGAAAGAGATGATAGGAGAGTAGTTTTTTGTTGAGACTTCCGTCTTTGAAATATACTTCATCGCCGAAACGTTCGACGATTTCTTTCTTTATGTCTGGGAGAAGATATAGGTTCTTGGTTTCTTCGTCAGAATGAAATGTGCTAATTCCTAAGTGGTTGAATATCTTGCATACAAGACTCTTGCCGCTGCCGATATTACCTGTGATTCCAATGCGTTTAATTCTCATTTCTCTCAATGATGATATATTCAACTTCCTTAGGTTCGATGTTGATAATCCTAGTGTTGTTTGGATAATCAGTCAGATATATTGGGAGGAAGTTATTGTCAGGGTTGATGTCTGCAGTGTCGATATTGACTTTAAAAGAGTTTTCTTTGATGATGTTATAATCTGTTAACGACACTATATATTTAATCTTCACCTTATCAGGGAAGAGTCTTAATTTTTCTTTAGAATTATTGGTGATTGGCACGTTGGCGACGGCTTCTGTGTATTTCTCGACGAATATCTTCACGTTGACGTCCTTATGATTTGCATTAAGCATTTCATCAAGTTTAAGAGGAAGGTTGATGTTGATGTTTTGGTTTACGTTTCTTAAAGTAAGGTTTTCGGTATGGATGTTATCTATTTCGGAAATCTTGTTTTTAGGTCCGTAAATAGTTACTGAATCTGGTGTCATCTGAATCTTACCCAATCTGTTGTATTGTTTTTCGTAAGTGAGGTCAACATTTGGAAACACTTTGACTTTCACGGAGTCGAGTTGTTCCATATTGAGTGTTATTCTGTTTTCATCGAAAGACACCATGCTTGGTTCCATCGTAAGGAAGTTAGCTATCTTTTCTTTGGCGTAGCTGCTACCAAAAGAGTAGGTGCTTTCGCCGTCTTTGTGCAAAGGCACCTCCTCTAATGAGATGTCGACTTTACGTCTTGAGCTTGGCTTGAAGTAGTAATTCAACAATTCAAATCCGCTCGCCGACAAAGTGACTTTAATCTTTTGTGTGCCGTTTGTAAGAACAAGGTCGGCAGGTGTATCTTTTACATTGATGGTAAGAGTCTCTGTTACAGTGTAGTTACTGGATAACTTAATTAACAGCCATAACAAGGCTGCTATGACGACGAACGTCATCATGCTGCTGAACTGTTGAAATGTCTGTGGCTTGTTTTTCTTTCTTACCATTTCAAAAGATTGTTTTATGCTGCTCCACCAACTTGGCTTGCGTTAGGGATGATAGCTGATTTCTCGAATTCGATTTTTGTGTTGTGGTCGACGCTGATGACTACAGTGTGTTCTCTAACTTCTTCAACTTTACCGTGGATGCCACCGATTGTAACGACTTTGTCACCTTTTTGTAAGTTTTCACGGAATTTTTGTTGTTCCTTAGCTCTCTTGTTTTGTGGACGGATGAAGAATAACCAAAAAACGACGAAGATTAAGATAATCATAAAAATTCCTGACCATGAGGATTGTTGTTGTGTTGCTTGAAGCAAAGTAATGTTTAAAGCGTTCATAATTATTTATTTAAAATGTGTTAATATTTTCAACTTGTGCTTTGATTCTTAAAACAGTCTCTGAAGGATTAGTGTTGGCTTTGACAATGAGTCGTTTGTTCTGGAAGCCTTTGTGTCCTTTGCTGTCGTATGAGATTGTAATCTTGCCTGTGTCACCTGGCTTGATAGGCTCTTTTGTGAACTCTGGCGTTGTGCAGCCACATGTCTTCTCAATGCTTGAGATAATCAATGGAGCGTTGCCGACATTCTTGAATTTGAATGTGTAGCTGACCTGTTCGCCTTGTAATATCTTGCCGAAGTCATGTTCTGTCTTTTCAAATTTGATAGCAGGAGCATTTCCTTTCTTCACACCTTCCGCTGAACTTGGATTGTTGACTAAACTTGTACTCAAGTTATCATTCTTTGTCTCACAAGAAACCAAGACCAATATTACTAACAATGATAAAATTAACCGTTTCATCCTTTCTTATTTACTATTTAACGTTTTTTTATAATAATTGTTCAATTTCAATTACAAATTCCTAATTAGACGCATCAACGACATCTTGTTTGTTTTTTATTGTGTCGTATGATACGTCTCTACAATAATTCTTCATACACTCAACTCCCAACTAACATCACCTTCCGCTGCCGAAAATCGCTACCGATCCTTGGTAACGATGGTTGTCATATTCTCCAACACATTCCAAGACGTAGAAGTATGTTCCGTCTGGCAATTTGCCTCCGTCCCAGTCGTTGTTGTAGTCAGCTGATTCGTAGACGATGCGTCCCCATCTGTTAAAAATTGTCAACTCACTTCTGACGTAATAGTCTTTTAATGGATTGTATGACTCGTATTCGTAGCCTCTTGTTTGTTCTTCATTCTCTTGTCCGTCACCACCTGTAGGGTCGTTGTCGATGATGAAGTAGTCGTTGATACCGTCACCGTTAGGGGTGAAGATGTTAGGTATTTTTAACTTGACAGGCAAGACTATGATATTGCTTGAGAATGTGGTGTCGCAGCCATATTCAGCAGATTTCACATTCAATTCCACTCTGAATGACTGTCCCGATTTTGATACTTGTGTGTAAATGTTTGTAGGTTCTTGTTCGATAGATGTGCTTGTAATCTCGCTTGGGTTGTCAGGGTTGTCGTAGAAAGCCCATGACCATGAGTTATATTCGATAGAATCTAAGTTACCTTCGAAACCGAATTTCACATACGGATTTTGAATGTATGCAGTATCTTGTGGATCAGAAATGATTTCTAATTTTGGATTAGGGTAGGCTCTTGGTGTGAATGAGGCTGTCTGTACGCAGCTGTCGCCACTAGCTGTGTAGCCAGTCACGTTGACGATATATTCTCTCCATGCTTTCAAGCCAATGGCTTCTTGTGGGTTGCTTGGGTTGGTCCAGATGTTTTCACCATTCTTTGCTTCCCATTCGTATGAGAACGACTCGTAACCGTCGCCAGATGCAGTTGCAATGACTTTAGCATTCTGACCGTTTTCTACATTGTTGTTGCTACATGTCAGCTGTGTCTGCTCAAACTCGATGTTAAACTGCTTCATCATAGTGATGACAATTTCATCACTACATTCTTCTTCAGTTTTAGTGTTGATGACACGTACGCTGTATTTTATGTTGTCTTCTGTAACTGTAATGTTAAGATAGAAATCGGTTTCACCAGTGATTTCAATTCCGTTTTTGGCCCATTGGTATGAGTAATCCGCTGATTTTTCTTTTACTTCCAAACTTGTCTCTTCTCCATAACATAAAGGCAGGCTGACACCTTCTGGAAGTATTATCTCACAATTCATCTGTGCCTTTAAACTAAATGATGTGATGATGAAAAATAACAATATGACTATCTTGGAAAAAACTTTGTTTCTTATGTTTTTATTCATTTCTGAAAATGCTTTTTGATGTTTGCAAAGATAAAAAAAAACTCTATATAAATAATGTGAATCAAAGCCATTTATTGTCATATTTTGAAAAAATAATCTTTGTCTTCTGATGAGGAAATTTACAGTTTGAATTGTTTTAACGTATGGTGACAAAATGTCATTTTTATTGGATTGGAAATAATTTTGATGAAATAAGAACGAACAACAAAAAAAATAACAAAATGGATTTAAAACAATTGACAATTGATACTTATGCACGTAACCTCAATGATTTGGCTTCATCAGGAAAACTTGATCCTGTCATTGGACGCGACGAAGAAATCAGAAGGGTGCTACAGATTTTATCTAGAAGAACCAAAAACAACCCTATATTAATAGGTGAGCCAGGCGTTGGTAAGACAGCCATCGCGGAGGGCTTGGCACAGAGAATCGTCAGTGGCGACGTGCCTGAAAACCTTAAATCTAAAAAAGTTTATTCTCTTGACATGGGCGCACTTATCGCTGGTGCAAAATATCAGGGTGAGTTCGAAGAACGTCTGAAGACTGTGGTGAAGGAAGTCGTTGAAAGTGAAGGCGAAATAATCTTATTTATAGACGAGATACATACTCTTGTAGGCGCAGGCGCTTCTGGTGGAGCAATGGACGCTGCCAATATCTTGAAACCTGCTCTTGCACGCGGTGAACTGCAAGCTGTGGGTGCTACGACATTAAATGAATATCAGAAATATTTTGAGAAAGATAAGGCTCTTGAACGTCGTTTTCAAATAGTTATGGTCGATGAGCCTTCCGAAGAGTCAGCTATCTCAATACTCAGAGGTCTTAAGGTAAAGTATGAAAACCACCATCAGGTAAGAATACTCGACGAGGCTATCATCGCAGCTGTCGACCTCTCAATTCGTTATATATCAAATCGTTTCCTTCCAGATAAAGCCATTGACCTCGTCGATGAGGCTGCTTCACGTCTTAGACTGCAAATCAATTCTTTGCCTGAAGAACTGGAGAATATTGAACGTAAGATTCGTCAGCTGGAAATTGAACGCGAGGCTATCAAACGTGAGAAAGATAAGAAGAAAATCGATGAACTTTCTAAAGTCATCGATGAACTTAATGATGAACGTTCTAAGATAAAATCGCGTTGGGAGACAGAACGTGGCTTCATCGAGAAGATTCAGAATGAGAAGAAAAATATAGAACGTTATCGTTACGAAGCTGAGAACGCCGAACGTGAGGGTAACTACGGTCGCGTAGCGGAACTGCGTTATGGCAAGATTCCTAATGCGGAACAGAATATAGAAAGCGTTAAGGCTGAATTGAAAAAGGTTCAAGGTGATAACCCTCTTATCGATGAAGTGGTTAATGCTGAGGATATTGCAGAAATCGTTTCTCGCTGGACCGGCATTCCTGTGAATAAGATGTTGCAGAGCGAGCGCGAGAAACTTCTTAATCTTGAAAAGGAATTGCATAAACGTGTAGTAGGACAAGATGAGGCAATCGTTGCAGTTTCTGATGCGATACGTCGTAGCAGAGCAGGACTTCAAGACGCACGCCGTCCAATTGGCTCGTTTATCTTCTTAGGAACGACTGGTGTTGGTAAGACGGAACTCGCTAAAGCTCTAGCAGAATTTCTCTTCGATGACGAGAATAATATGGTGCGTATCGATATGTCGGAATATCAGGAACGTCATTCAGTCTCTCGTCTGATAGGAGCGCCTCCGGGATATGTGGGCTACGATGAAAGTGGACAGCTGACGGAAGCGGTACGTCGTAAGCCTTATTCTGTAGTTCTCCTCGATGAGATAGAAAAGGCACATCAGGATGTGTATAATATCTTATTGCAAATCCTCGATGACGGTCGTCTGACGGATAATAAAGGTCGTCTCGTTGACTTCAAAAACACTATCATCATCATGACGTCTAACATCGGCGCGATGGCGATACAGGAGATGATGACTAAGAACGAAGAGCGCAGAACTCTGAACTCTGACTCTGAACGCAGAACTCTGAACTCTGACGCAGACGCTGACTTTGAAGAGATGAGGAATAAAGTGATGGAGATATTGCGTCAGTTTATGAAGCCTGAGTTCTTGAATCGTATTGATGACATTATTATGTTTACTCCATTGTCGAAAGAACAGATTATCAATGTTGTTTCGATGCAGTTCCATTCTCTTAAGAAGATGTTAAAGAAAAACGACATCGACATTGAGATGACATCTGAAGCAATGAAACATATTGCGGAGACTAGCTACGACGTTCGTTACGGAGCGCGTCCGGTGAAACGTATGATGCAACGTGAACTCATCAACAATCTTTCAAAGATGATTTTATCTGATAAGGTCAATAAGGAAAAACCTATCATCGTTGACTACGATGGGGAAGGGGTTGTGTTTAGGAATTAATTCATAATTCATAATGCATAATTCATAATTGTAGGGAAGTGGTTTGCTGTGTCCCTACAATTTTTCGTGTCAATTCGTGAGGATTCGTGGATGGTTGTTTTTGTCCGCTAATAAACACTAATCTAACACTAATAGGTTCGTGAATATTAGTGAGGATTGGTGGATGGTTATTTTTGTCCGCTAATAAACACTAATCTGACACTAAAAAGATTCGTGAATATTAGTGAGGATTGGTGGACAGAATAGCAACAAAAAAAATCCGCCGAGGTTTTCGACGGATTTTCTTTTTATCAAGATTTAGAATCTCAAGCTTCTGCTTCTGTTGTTTCTTCAGTTGCTGGAGCTTCTTCAGTTGCTTCTGCGCTTTCTGCTGCTGCAGCTGCTTCAGCTTCTGCTCTTCTCTTTGCTAATTCAGCGATACGTGCTTCATTAACTTTAGCTTCTGCTTCTAATCTTTCTTTTTGGATAGCTCTTTTTTGTTCTGCTGTTGCTTTTACTGCTTCAGCTGCTTTAGCTTCCTTCTCTTTCATCCAGTTTTGGAATTTAACTTCAGCTTGTTCTGCTGTCATAGCGCCTTTCTTAACACCAACTAATAAGTGTTTTTTCAATAAAACGCCTTTTTGTGAAAGGATAGAACGAACTGTGTCTGTTGGTTGAGCACCTTTGTTTAACCAATCCAAAGCTTTGTCAAAGTTGATGTTGATTTGAGCTGGTTGAGCTACAGGATTGTAGGTACCGATTTTTTCT
>JAZRNQ010000163.1:0-5856 GCA_045648285.1 Bacteroidales bacterium
AAGAGCGTATGGGTCTGTTTGAACTAACATAATTGTTGAGTCAGCACCGATTGAGTCAGCGTATGATTTTTCGATAAGTATATAATGATATTCTGCTGTCTCTTCATTAGGTGTTGCTGTCACAAAGACAGAAGTTTTTGACATGACTTCAACTTCAAGGTCGATGACAGACACGCCCTCACCTCCGAGAGATTCTGTTGACACTTTAGTTTTCTCTATTGGCAACGCATTGCCTTCAGCATCTTTTGGCAAGACATAGATTGTGTATTCTGTGTTAGGTGTCAGTTCGTTCCAAGTGTGAGTATATGTTTCGTTTTTCTCTAAGCCCCAAGAAACCACCAACTCTTCCTCTGTCATTCCTAACATTGTTGTCCATTGCTGCATTGCAGCTTCAGTATCAAGCATCAAATGATATGAAGCACACTCAGCCGCTGGTGTGAAAGTAGCTGTTATTTCTGTAGGTATGACTTCATTGATAGTTACATCTACTAGTGGATCATCGCAGCTGTGTTGTTCGATACCAAATTGTTCGAGTTGCTCGATGATGTATTGTGACCCAACCATTTTAATTGAATCATAATCCATATCTTGTAATAAAATCTTACGATCTGGAGCTATCAACACGAAAGTTGGATATGCTTTTGTACCATAAAGCTGCTGTATGACATCTCCACCACCTTCTCTACCGATAGTTGGGTATTGAACGCCATATTTCTCAGCCCACCACTGACAAATTTCATCATTGTCAACATGTGTCACTTCCATAAAGAATACATCATGTTTGTTACAACCAAAGGCTTCGTATGCTTCAACAGCACGAGTAACTGCTGTTTGGCAAGGAGGACATGAATAGAAATAGAAATCTATGAGAACGTGCTGTCCTCTATCTAAGATTTCAAATAAGTTTATGACTTCTTCACCATAACAATCTGTGCCGGTGAAGTCGACAGCTTCTGTTAAAGAAGTCTGAGCTTTGACATTAAAACTCAATATTACCAATAAGATAAGTGATAAAAATTTCTTCATAAAATAAAATTTTGTTGATGTGGCAAAGATAATGTTTTTCATGCAAATAAAATTATCCCCTTTTTAAAAAACATAATATTTTTTAAGGTAATATTTTATTATTTTTGCGAAAGCTAGCACGTTTAAACGTGTCTTTATAATTTATAACTATTGTCATCATTCAAAAGTGGACAAAGTCCGTTGTCTATTGACTGTTGACTGTTGACCAAAATAATATTATGAAAAAAAGAGAGATTATAAAGAAAGGATTTTCAAAGCTTATCAAAGAAGACAAATTGAAGGCTGTTGCTGAATTTGTTGAGAATCCTAGTGAATTTATTAGTTTATTGAAAAGTTTCTGGCATCGCAACGAAGAATGTCAGAAGCAATTTGACGAGTTCAGCGAGAACACCATTTCGAATTTTCATATTCCTTACGGGGTTTCTCCTAATGTGATTATCAACGGCGAGACATACATCGTTCCTATGGTTATTGAGGAAAGCTCTGTCGTTGCAGCTGCTTCTGCCGCAGCAAAGTTCTGGGGCGAACGTGGCGGTTTCCACGCTGAAGTAATCGATGTGAAGAAAGTCGGTCAGGTGCATTTCTGCTGGAAAGGAAAGAAAGAGACATTAGTCAACCTCATGCCTGAAATCAAAGCCGAGCTTCTACGCAGCACCGCCTCCATCACCGAGAAGATGGAGAAACGCGGAGGCGGAATCCTCGACATCGAACTCATCGACTTTACAGATAAAATCGAAAACTACTACCAGCTTCGCGTCACCTTCAACACCTGCGACTCGATGGGTGCCAACTTCATCAACTCTATTTTGGAAAGCTTCGGTCGCAGCCTGCAAGAATTTTTCTCACGTCAGGAAAATTTAAACGAAGAAGAAAGAAGTGTTGAAATAGTGATGTGTATCTTGTCGAACTACACTCCAGAATGTAAAGTCAAAGTCTGGGTTGAATGTCACACCGATGAACTCAACGGCGTTTACGAACAACTCGATGGCAAGGCTTTCGCAACGAAATTCAAGAAAGCCGTCGACATCGCTCACATCGACGAATATCGCGCCACTACACACAACAAAGGTATTTATAACGGCATCGACGCCGTCGTCATAGCAACGGGCAACGACTTCCGCGCAGTGGAAGCTGCAGGACACGCCTACGCAGCAAGAAACGGCCATTACGCAAGTCTCTCTTATGTAGAGATAAAAGATGACATCTTCAGATTTACACTTGAAGTTCCTTTGGCACTCGGCACTGTAGGAGGTCTCACTTCCTTACATCCACTGGCAAAGAAATCGCTTGAACTGATGGGTAATCCTTCGGCAAAACAACTGATGATGATTGCAGCAACGATGGGACTCGCTAATAATTATGCAGCTGTCAAATCATTGACAACGAAAGGCATTCAGCAAGGACACATGAAGATGCACCTCGCTAATATCCTCAACCAACTTGGTGCGACAGAAAATGAAAAGACCTTGGCAACAGAATATTTCAAAGATAAAACCGTTTCATATTCTGAAGTTGAGAAATTCCTAAATACAATGCATAATTCATAATGCATAATGCATAATGATTATTATGAATTGTAAATTGTAAATTATGAATTAAAGAAAAACTATGGTTTTTAAATCGAATGGTAAATTTTTGTTGACGGGTGAGTATCTCGTTTTGAAAGGTGCGACGGCGTTGGCTTTACCTTTGAAGAAAGGACAGAGTCTCGATGTTGAAACATTGGACAGCAACGATGGTCTCATCCATTGGGATGCTTTTTATAAGTCAACATCCAATAGCCAACAGCCAACAGCCAAGAGCCAAGAGCCAACAGCCAGTCATCATTGGTTTTCTGCTGTTTTGAATAAAAACGATTTTAGTGTAAGAAGCACCGACGACAAGGATAAAGCTGAACGTCTGTCTGATATTTTATCGAAGACCAAATCATTGAACGGGGATATTTTTGCCGAGCCTCACGATTATAGGTTTACCACACTTTTAGACTTCAATCCGCAATGGGGTCTTGGCAGTAGCTCTACATTAATTAATAATGTGGCAGAATGGGCAGAGATAAATCCGTACAAACTGTTAGATTCTACTTTCAAAGGCTCTGGCTACGACATAGCATGTGCAAAATCTAACCATCCTATTTTCTTCAAATTGATGAAGGATGCCCCTAATGCCATAAGTCAGAATATTGAAACAGCTAACTTCAATCCTGTCTTTAAAGATAACCTTTATTTCGTTTATCATGGTCATAAACAAAGCTCTGCTAAAGAAATCAAAGCATTTCTAAGCAAGGACAAAAATTATGAGAGCGAGATAAAATCGATAAGCGAGATAAGTAGAGTGTTACCTAATATTGAGACATTAAGTGATTTCTGTTATTTCATCAAGATTCATGAAGAGATAACAGCGGCATGTCTTGAGCAGAAACGACTTAAGAAATATTTTAACGATTTTGAAGGTGAGATAAAATCACTCGGAGCATGGGGTGGCGACTTCTTCCTGGTAGCGACAGAATGGGATGAGGAAAAGGTTAAAAAATATTTTGATAGTAAGGATCTTAATATTGTTTTTAAGTATAATGATATAGTGTTATAATAATTATTGGGTTTAAGGTTTAAGGTTTAAGGCTTAAGGTTTAAGGAATATTTTCAAGAACCAAATAAACTTTAAAACTTAAAGTTCCCAACTTCAAAACTACTTTAAACTTTAAACCTTAAACTTTAAACTAATATGGATAATCAAATAATAAAACGCAGTCCGTCGAACATCGCAATCGTGAAATATTGGGGCAAACATGGAAATCAGCTTCCTAACAACCCTTCGATAAGTTTCACTTTGAGCAACTGTTTCACTGAGACAAAAGTGACATATAAAGAAGCAAGTCACGATGATATCTCTATGGAATTCTATTTTGAAGGCAAGGAAAATCCAGCTTTTAAAAGTAAGATAGAGAAGTTTCTTAATGCTAACGAACAATATTTCACATTCTTAAAAGGCTTAGACTTAAAGATAGAAAGTTATAATTCTTTTCCTCATTCTTCAGGCATAGCATCGAGTGCTTCTTCGATGAGCGCATTGATAATGTGTTTGTTGGAAATAAAATATAAAGATAGTGAAATCGACTTGCAAGAAGCTTCGTTCTTGTCGAGACTAGCGTCCGGAAGTGCAGCGCGTTCTGTCTATCCAGTGATGACATTATGGGGCGAGACAGCATCGTTATCAGATAGTTCCAACGAATACGCCATTCCAATCGGTGATATGATACATCCTGTCTTCAAGACTTATCACGATACAATTCTGATTGTGAGTTCTAAAGAAAAGAGCGTCTCAAGTCGAGCTGGACACTCACTGATGGACAGTCATCCGATGGCAGAGATGCGTTATGCGACAGCAAGAAAAAACACTGAAGACTTATTAACGATATTGAAACAAGGTGACTTGGAAGGTTTTATAAAAATAGCTGAAGAAGAGGCAAATCAGCTTCACGATTTGATGGCGACATCAACACCATCATACACTCTCAAAGAACCTAACACCATCAATATTATCAATAAAATTTTAGAATTCAGAAAAGAGACAGGTCTTCCAGTATGTTACACCTTAGACGCAGGTCCTAACGTACATCTTCTCTACCCAGATTCATGTGCAGAACAAGTACATAAATTCATTGAAGAAGTGCTAAAGGATTATTGCTTCGAAAACAAATACATTGACGATAAGGTTTTAAGTTGCTGAGTTACTAAGTTGCTAAGATGACTGCAACTCAGAAACTCAGAAACTCAGAAACTTAGAAACTCTAAAAAATGAAAAAGTACCACGGCAAACTCATATTATTCGGGGAATATTCGATGATATTCGGTTCGGAGGCTTTATTGACTCCATATTATTCAGTTTTTGGAGAATGGAGTTCAGTCATAAACCGTCCGTCAGAAACTGCTTTAGAATCTAATGCTAACATTCGTAAGTTCTATGATTATCTGTGTAATGATGATATATTCAAGATTCTGGACCTAAGAAGACTCGGTGTGGAACTCGATGCAGGCTTATTCTTCGATTCTAATATTCCGTTAGGCTATGGAGTGGGTAGCTCCGGCGCATTAGTAGCGGCTATATACGACCGTTATAAGTTAATAGAAATTAACGAAACACCTAGATTGAAAGACTTCCTTGCAAAGATGGAGTGCTATTTTCATGGCAGTAGCTCTGGAATGGACCCCTTGCAATGTTATTTGGGTAAACCGTTTTTTTTAAGTCAACGGACAACGGATAACGGACAACAGTTAACAATATTAGATGATGATTTTATCTCAGATGATATTCATATCTTTTTGATTGATACTAAGATAAAAAGTCCGACAGCTCCTTTGGTTGAGAAATTTAAAGAATTGAGAAAAGATAGTTCTTATCTTGAAAAGTTTGATAATGAATATATTCCCACTGTAAGTAAATGTATCAAATCATTGACAGATAAAAAAGATGATGAGTTTTTCAATTATTTATCGCAACTTTCAAAGCTACAACTAGAACTGCTTACTCACACGATTCCAGAAGAAACTAGGGATTTTTTCTTGACAGATATTAACAAAGAAGGATTCCAAGTAAAATTATGCGGTGCTGGAGGTGGTGGTTTCTTACTTGGTTTTGCAAAAGACAAAGAAAAGACTAATATTTATTGGAAAGACACAGAATATCATATTCATTGGGTAAAATAATTTTGTTAAAATATAAAACACTTATGGTATAATATTTGTTAATTTTATCGTGTTATACATTCAGTTAACAAGCACTAAATTAAACTAAAACTAAATTAAAACTTATCAAAATGAAAAAACAAATCTT
>JAZRNQ010000164.1:0-13060 GCA_045648285.1 Bacteroidales bacterium
GTGAAGTAATAGTCGAAGCCACCGCGGATGTTATGACCTTTTCTGTTTCTGTTGCGATAAGAGAACTGTTCTGTTATCTGAGTAGCGTCGTCATGATTCTTCAATGTTGGGTCATAGAGACAGTCTTCGAAATATTCTGTCATAGTATAACCGTCGCTGATGTCATCACGATAGTTGAAGTTATAGTTAGCGAAGACATTGAACTTCTTGAATCTGTAGTTAAGGCTAGCTCCGAGACCTGTCTGGAATGGGAAGTCCTCTTTGAAGAACTTCTCGCCCCATTGTACTGGGAAGCCGCCACGGAGGTCGACGGAAGCATTGAAACCCTTACGTTTATCTTTTTTAAGAACGATATTGATGATACCTGCTGTACCTTCTGCGTCGTAACGCACTGAAGGGTTTGTCACCACTTCAATTTTCTCTATCATATCAGCTTGGAGGCTGCGGAGAGCGTCTTGTGTGCTGACGCCAGCGAGACCAGAAACCTTACCATCGACGAGAATCTGCACGCCGCTGTCACCACGGAGACTGACGTTACCTTCAACGTCAACATTGACAGAAGGGATATTGTCAAGAACTTCTATCGCATTGCCAGCGGTGCTGCTCACATCCTTGCCCACGTTAAAGACACGTTTGTCGAGAGTCATCGACATGGTGCTTTTCTCAGCCACAACCTCAACTTCTTCAAGCAAGGCAGAGTCAGGATGCATAACGATGTTTCCAAGATTCACTTTACCTTTAAGGTTAACATTTATTGTCTTAGGTTCATAACCCATAAACTGTACTACCACATAATATTTTCCATGCTTAGCCTTAAGGGAAAAATCACCGTTCATATCTGTGATGACACCCGTTACCAATGTAGAGTCTTGGGAATTAAAAAGACTGACGGTCGCATATTCCAACGGACCATCAGTCTCTATATCTATAACTCTACCTGTAATTTCAGGTTCTACTGACATTTCTACTTCTGTAGCAAAGACGTTGCATGACAATATTAATAAGGTAAGAAGTAAAACTAATGATGTTATTTTCTTCATAAAAAATTTGATAATATTCTATTAATAATTGTTATTAGAGGGCTACGAAAAATACAAAATTTATGCCACTTATTGAACTAAGAGCTAAGAACTTTGAACTCTGACTATTGACTTATCGACTTAGCAACTCCTCATACCCTTAGTTCCTCATACCCACAACTCCTAATTCCTAACTTCTAACTCAAAAAATCTCTCTGAGATTTTTTGAAAGGTCGTGCATTCTTCCCATGGTGAAATAATGGATGAGAGGGAATCCTTGTCGTAGCAGGTCTTCCGTTTGTCTCAAGCACCATTCCATTCCTACTTTCTTGACGGCTTCTTTATCGTCAGCCGATTTCTCCACTGCTTGCTGCAGGTCTTTAGGCATAGTGATGCTGAACGTGTTAGGCAACGACACCAGATGCGATGCCAGCGACAATGGTTTCAGTGCTGGGATGATAGGCACATTGATTCCTATCTCATTACATTTATCTACGAAAGAATAGAATTTTTCATTATCGAAGAACATCTGTGTCACTATATACGATGCTCCTTTGTCGACTTTCTGTTTGAGATATTTTATGTCTTCTTCCAATGATGAAGCTTCTTGATGTTTCTCTGGATATGCTGCTACCCCGATACAGAAATTCAATGGTGTTGGCTCTTTCACGAACTTATCGTGATATATTCCCTTTGAGAGATTAGCAATCTGTTCGACGAGACCTTCAGCGTTGCTATGACCGAAAGGATTCACTCTGAACCTAGAGTCGAGAGGGTCTTTGTCGGAACGTATCACAAAGATATTGTCGAGGTCTTCGTATGAGAAGTCGATAACGAAGTCTTCAAGCTGTAACTTAGTGTAAGCTGCCGATGCGAGATGTGGCACCACTTCGATGCCTGTTCTTCTTTTAAGCGCACCTGCCACAGCTGCCGTCGCTGTCCTAGGATGCGACTCCACCAAAGTAGTTACGTTGTCGTTATTGACGAACTTCCTCACTGGAGCATGAAAGGTAATGTTTATAAACTGCGGACTCAATGGTATGATAGGAAGAAGCGACTTCTCAATATCGTCGAGACTCGTTCCCTTCACTGGAGGCAATATCTCGATAGAGAAACCTTTCTTACCGTTCGCAAGTAAAGAATTATAAATATCAATGACTTTCATCTTATATATTATTAGGTAATATCTCTTTTAATTTTTCCACTGACATGCCAGCATATTTTGAATAATGCTCAAGCTGTGCTTCATCGACGCGACCTACTGAGAAGTAGCCACCTCTTGAGGTAATCAATCCGCACAACGACTCTTCTGGTGTTATCATATAACTGTCGGTGAGTCTCATGCTTGTATTTTGTTCCACTTCCAAGAATTCGAAGACACGCTTCTTCATAGAATGGTCAGGACATGCTGGATAGCCGAAGCACATCCTTCTTCCTTGATATTGTTTCTCATCGAAAGAGAACGGTGACTTGTCGAAGCCCCAATATTCTGAACGTATTTTATAATGGATATATTCTCCTGTAGCTTCAGTGAGTCTGTCGGCGAGGAGCTTAACTATCAAGGCATCGTATGGTGTCTCTGCCTCCGACATCAGCTTCGATAATCCAACGCCTGCTGTCAATGCGAACACTCCGAGATAGTCGTTACGTCCGACAGTGTCTGCTATTGACATGCTATCTTGCATCTTGGTCTGACGTCTCAACATAGGAAGCTCAACACTCTTTGAACCATCAGACAAGCTGATTACGTCATCACCCATATTGTTTGCCTTGACGACGCCGAATCTAGCTTCTATAGTAAGACTCTTGTCTGCTATTATCTTTGCCAACATCGCATGAGCATGTTCAAATGCTTGTTGCGCCTCAGCGTTATTATCTAAAAGGTCTGGATATTTTCCGTAGAACTGCAAGGAGAAGAAGAAATAAGCCCAGTCGATGAAAGGCAAGACTTCTTCTATCATAGGCTTGATGGTGAATACACCTTCTTTGACTGGCACGTATGGCGCATAGTTCTGTGCCTCTATTTCTAATGAGTTATAATCTTCGAGTGAGAGATTCTCTGTCTTCTGACGGCGTATCGCCTCTTGTTCTTCATACAAGCTCAGACATGCCTGATGGTCGCTGAGTCTGTTGACGAGGTTCACAGTGTCTATCGCTGTCGTTGCCTTTGCCACTGGTCCGTTATATACTGGAGCCATCTTCAATGCGGTATGAAGCTTAGATGTCGCAGCACCGCCTACGATGACTGGTATCGACAAACCTGCTTCGTTGAGTTGTTCCAACACCTTTATCATCTGTGTGAGCGATGGTGTGATGAGACCGCTCAAACAGACAGCCTGCGATGTCTTCGCTGACTCTACTATCTTCTCAGCTGGCACCTGTATGCCGAGGTCTTCCACCTCGAAGCCTGAACTCTTCAAGACTGTACCTACAATATTCTTTCCTATATCATGAACGTCGCCATATACTGTAGCGAGCGTGACTTTTTTCTTTGATGAGTCGGTGAATGTCACTGTTGTGTTCAAGACATCCATAGCTGCATTCATAGCAGAGGCTGCCTTTACCAATGATGGGAGGAATACCTTACCTTCTTCAAAACGCTGTCCCAATGATGTCATCGCTGGCATCAAGATATCGTTGACGACACCTTGGAATGTTCCGCCTTCCGACAAGATGAGTGAAGTAAGCTCAGCTGCTTTTGTGGAGTTGCCATTAGCGACAGCATCAGAGAGCTTCTCTTCTGTAGTGAGTTCTTTCTTCTCTTTCTTTACTTCGACTTCTTTAGTAACATGTTGCATCAAGTTAGAGCCGTCGCTCTCGCCTTCTATCGCCAAGCGTGCGTCTTCGAAAGCTGCAGGAGCTATCTTATCTTCGCTGATGAGAGCTGTAGGACTTATGATGACATAGTCGAGGCCTTCTCTCTTGGCGAGATGAACGAAGACTGAATTCAAGAGGTTTCTCACTGCGGTGTTGCCTCTGAAGGCGAATGATAAATTACTTACTCCGCCAGTGACATGAGTACCTAAATTATGTGTTATCCATCTTGTGGCACGTATATAATCTCTGCCGTAATATCTATGTTCTTCTATACCTGTGCATATCGTCAGCACATTAGGGTCGATGAGGATGTCGTCGACATCGAAGCCTACCGATTTAGCCAATGTAACTATTCTTTCTGCTATCTCAATCTTTCTCTCGTAAGTGTCGGCTTGTCCTCTCTCATCGGCAAGCATCAAGATGATTTTTGTTCCTAGACGGAAGAACTCTGTCGCTCTTCTGAGGAACTCTGTCTCGCCTTCTTTCAAAGATATTGAGTTGACGATAGGTTTCACCATGGAGCTCTTCACACCCATGACCAATGTGTCGAAGTCTGATGAGTCAATCATCGTTGGAACGAAAGCTACGGAAGAAGCAGCTAACAATTCGATGAAGTCTTTCATCATTGAAGCGTCGATGTCTGGATGGTCGAAGCATACGTCGAGTACATCGGCTTTTGACTCTACTTGTGACACAGCGACAGACACTGCATCTTGCAGGTTCTCATTGACGAGTTCTCTAAATTTCTTAGAGCCAGCGACATTACATCTCTCGCCTATGATATTGAATTTCTTGTTTATCTTCTGTTGAGGAATATTTCTTGGAGCTATGCCGTCGACAGCATTCTTTATTGTCTGTATATGTTCCGGTGTTGTTCCGCAGCATCCACCGATGAGGTTTATGCGACCTTCTTTTGCGAGGACGTTAGCTCTTCTGTTGAAGTCGGCACACGACTCTGTATATCTTCCGTCGAGGTCAGGGAGACCAGCGTTAGGATATAAAGAAACATTTGTTGGGATATCTTGTAGTTTCATCACCAGCTCAGCAGCTCTCTCGAATCCGAAGCCGCAGTTCAATCCGAATGACAATGGCTTTGCGTGTTTTATCATCTGCCATACGATGTCGACGGTATGACCCGACAAGAGGTTACCTTGTTCTGTCAATGTAACCGACACCATCAAAGGAACATCGTTGACTGTGAGGTTTAAGTCTGATAATGAAGCGAGATACGCATAGACAGCAGCTCTTATGTTCTTAGCATCGAAGCATGTCTCTACCAACACCAAGTCGACACCGCCTTTGATAAGTGACGAGATCTGTGCTTTGTAAGAATCTGCCATCTCATCGAACTCTATGGTTCTTAACGAAAGCGACTGTGATGTTGGTCCTACGGAACCAGCGACGAAGATGTCACGACCATATTCAGCAGCTACTTCTTTAGCGTTCTTAGCAGCCAAGACATTAAGGTTGTCGATTTCATCTTTAGAATAGCCATGTTTCAAAAGTTCAAGGTAAGAACAGTTGAAGGAATTGGTTGAAATGATATCAGAACCAGCCTCTACATAAGAGCGATGCACTCTCTTGACGAGTTCACTATTTGTCGCATTTAAAGGTTCGTAAGGAGATAACAAGGTGTTATCCATTCTCTGAATCTCAGTGCCAAAAGCACCATCCAAAACCACTATCTTTTCTGAAAGAATCGTTTCGAGCTGTTTTCTTCTTGATGTATATTCCATAGAGTATATTTCAAAACATAGTAAAGCGTTGATAAGCACTATGTTCTTTGTTCATATTTATATATAAAAATAAATATGCAAAATTATGATTTTAAAGGGAATTTTACAAGAAAAAAAATAATGACTAACCTTAGAAGAATCCGAACAAAAAGTTTATTTTTGCAACAGCACCGTAGGTGCGAAAGAATATAGGCAGGCGATGGAGTGCGAAGCACGAAATCCCTGTAAAAAATGAGAACCAAATAAAAATCAAAGCGCTGTAGGCGCGACAGAGAAACCAAAATTATGGCAAACACATTTACAAGTATCAATGTCCACATTGTATTCCATGTCAAAAGCACAGGAATTAAAATATTGAACAAAGATTTAGAAAGAACATTCTCGTATATTGGAGGAATAATCAACGGAATCGGAGGTATTCCAATAGAAATTGGCGGCATTGATAATCATATTCATATCCTTACATCTTTACCCAAAAACAAATCACTTTCAGACTTTGTCAGAATTATCAAATCCGACAGTAGCCGTTGGATTAAAACGATAGATAAATATTACAACAAATTTTCTTGGCAAGAAGGATACGGAGCTTTTTCCGTCAGCACTACATCCGTAGTTAAAACAATAAATTACATTCGTAATCAAAATAAACATCATACAACAATGACATTCCGTGAAGAATATAAATCACTTTTAGATGCATACGGAATAAAATATGACGATAAATATGCATTTGATTGATTATCTGTCGCTCCTACGGAGCTTTAAAGACCATCTGGGTGTAGTGTACAGGTGTTCCGTGCTTCGCACTGCACACCTGCCTATATTCTGTCGTCCCTATCGGGACTTATAGTTCAAAATCCTACATCGGATCCACATCAATCTGTATCTTCACCGACTTGAAATCGTTGTTATGTTTGAAGTCTTCTATGGTTTTATTGATGAATTCTTTGACCTTAGTGGAGTTCAAGTCTTTATGAATCTTAACAAGCATCTGCTTGATATATTGATTCTTCACTCTCGACACCACAGGATATTCTGGGCCGAGGAGGTTTTCCTTAAACACATTACGGAATATCCTGGCGAGTTCGTCGGCTGCCTTGTTCAGTTTCTGGCTGTCGACATCCTTGAGTCTTATCATGACAAGACGTGAGTATGGCGGATAGTTAAACTGACGTCGTATCGGCATCTGTTCTTCGTAGAACCTCACATAGTCGTGTGTCATCACATTGAGGATGACAGGATGCTGCGGCTGATAAGTCTGTATTATCACCTTGCCTTTGTCGCCTTTTCTTCCTGCGCGGCCGCTCACCTGCTCCATCAGCTGGAAGCTACGCTCGTATGCGCGGAAGTCAGGGAAGGTAAGCATATTGTCGGCGTTAAGTATTCCCACCACTTTCACCGAGTCGAAGTCGAGACCTTTTGTTACCATTTGCGTTCCGACGAGGATATCGGTCTCTTTGTTCTGGAACTGCTCCAGAATAAACTGGTAGCTGTTTTTGGTACGTGTAGTATCGAGGTCGAGGCGTGCGCTGTTAGCCTCAGGGAATACCACCTTCAAGTCGTCTTCTATACGTTCCGTTCCGAATCCGTGCATCTTAAGGTCGGTGCTACGGCACGACGGACATTCAGTAGGCACGCTGGCGGTGTAGCCGCAATAGTGACACTTCAGTATGTTCTGGTTCTTGTGATATATCATACTGACGTCGCAGTTGATACACTGAGGTATATAGTTACAATGTTCACATTCTATTCTCAGGGAGAAGCCGCGACGGTTCTGGAACAGTATGACTTGATTTTTCTCTTCCAGTGTCTTTGTCATGGCATTGACCAACACCTTGCCGAAGTTAGCCTGCATGGTCTTGCGACGTGTCTCCATCCTAAGGTCGTTGACTATAATCTCAGGCATCTCGACGCCGCCATAACGTTGCGACAATGTGACGAGATGATATTTGTTTTGTCTTGCGTTATAATACGACTCGAACGACGGCGTCGCAGAACCTAACAGTAGGCGAGCGTGAAACATCTTCGACATAAGAGCTGCGAGGTCGCGAGCCGAATAACGTGGCGCAGGGTCTATCTGCTTGAAAGAGCTGTCGTGTTCCTCATCGACGATGATAAGTCCTAAATCGGTGAAAGGCAAGAACACAGCAGAACGCGAACCGATGATGATCTGATACTTTGAACCAAGGCTTTTGGCTATTGGCTTTTGAACCTCTGAAGCCAATAACTGTTGTCCGTTGTCTGTTGACTGTTGACTTCTAAAATTCATCACCTGCTGCCATATCTCGACGCGTTCGTTATTGTCATAACGTGAGTGATACACTCCTACTCTGTCGCCGAAATATTTCTTAAGCCTATTGATAATCTGTTCTGTCAAGGCTATCTCAGGAAGAAGATAAAGCACCTGCTTGCCTTCATCGATAGCTTCTTGTATGAGCTTGATATATATCTCCGTCTTGCCGCTGGCTGTCACGCCATGTAATAAGACCGGTTTCTCTTCTTCGAAGCCTTTATGTATCTCGTCAAATGCTTCTTGTTGTTTCTCCGTGAGATTGATAGTCGAGACATCTGTCAGTGCATTGTATTCTTTCAGACGGCTTACTCTTTTTTGATAAGATTCAAAGACGCCTTTATCAACCAAAGTAGCTAATATTGATGATGTGGCATTAGCTTTTTTTAATAAATCTGAAGCAAGCACGTCGTTATCTGCCGAGCCGCCGAGTACGAAAAACGCCATCAGAAGCTCGAGCTGTTTGTAGGCTCGTTTTGAGAGAGTGTCCATCAGCTCTCGCATGGCATCCTCATTACGATATGTATTTGCAAGGCGTACATATCGTTCATACTTAGCCTTATATTTCTGTTGCAGTTCCTCCTGCATCACGATGATTTTCTTCTCTATCATCGTCTTGACAAGAGGCATGATTTTTTTGTAACCTATTATCTTACTGACCTCTGTTATAGTCAGCTGCGGTTGTATCTGCAGAGCTTCTACTATTAGATATTCGTTATCGCTCAGCGTCATGCTGTCGAGTACAAACTCATCCGACAGCATTATCTTCGACTCGCTAGAAAGTTTCAGCGCTGAAGGCAGAGCCACCTGCATCACATCGCCGAGATAACATAGATAATATGACGCTATCCATTGCCAGAGCTTCAGCTGGTTCTCATTGACAACAGGATCGTCATCGAGTATGTCGAGAAGATACTTAATGCTTGTACAGTCTGGCACTTCCTCTGTGAGAGATACTATCAATCCCGACATTATCTTAGTCTTGCCGAACTGCACCACAGCACGTTGTCCCACCTTCGCCTTCCGATTCAGCTCAAAAGGAACGCGGTAGGTGTAAGTGCCTGCTATCGGTAAAGGCAGCAATATCTCTGCAAATAAAGTGACTCTTTCTTCTGACATAGTATAGCATTAATGTGATAAAACAGTCTTCACTCCTATCAGCTGGTCGTAGTTCTGTGTCGGATTGAAGAGATATAGATAAATGGTATATTCGTTTTTAGTTTCCCAGAAATCACCTGCGATAGGTGTGACATCGGCTGTTGTCTGACCTTTATCCTTGACAGCATAGATGTAATCATAATAGCCTTGTTTCAGCAACAGACTGATAGCATATCCCTTACGTTCGTAATCGTATGTCATCTTGTTTTTCTCATCGAGGTTCCAGTCGGTGATAGCTCCCATGATATACATATCCTGATCTGTCAAAACCGGATACCAGTCGAGGAAGAATTCCACCATGACATAATCAGCTTCAGTGGCAGCTGCCATATCATCGCGTTCCAGATAGATGACCTTCTCACCGAATAAATCTTCATCGTCTACATAAGCATAAAGATTACGTTTCTGGTCGTTATATAATGTCACCACATAATAATCCTTTGACATCTCTACGGTCTTGGTCTGTTCAGGACGATTATTCAGATTGCTAGTGTTAAACCTTCTGTATTGATTGCCCGAGTTAAAGACAGTCTTAGCATTATTTTCGTATGAGAGATAATCAGGGTAAACATAGGATGGCTTCAGACCTGTCACTGCATTATCCCAGCGACCGTTCTGCTGTATGGTCACGTTAGAATATTGCTCTGCCAATGTGTTAAAAATATCAGGATATGATACGGTCATATTAATCTGCTGCTTATTGGTTCCGAGGCTTAAATCGAAAGGATAACGAGGTATGTTGACATTGAAGTTAGCCTTTTCATCGACTATCATAAAACGTCGTGTGAAATAGATATTTTCCGGAGTGAGTTCGTTTTCAAAAACCACGAGGAGATAATTGCCAGAAATCTTAGGCGTCATATCTTCTGTAGGAAAGACGAGGTCGTAATGAACATAATCGACCATTGTATTCAAAGAAAAGGAATAATCTTCAATATCGTCGGAGTCGAAGCCGCTGAGATATTCTATCTGCTGTATGTCCGACTGCTGAGTCCAGTCGTTATTACAATGGATGAAGGTGTAATACATATACGGTGCGTCGTTGGCGAAGACGTCGAACTGCAGATGTAGCTTACCCATCATATCATGGAGAGGGATGATAGGTTTTGCGAGAGAATCCCCGACAGGATGAAGGAGAACGGTCTGCGCCTTGTCGTTATAGTTAGTATCTGTGTAAGATTGCAGCTGCTGGGAATTAGCTGTATTTATAAAGACTAATGACAAAAGACTAATGACAAAAGTTTTAAGAACGCTGATTTTATTTTTCATTGTTGTTGTTTTTAATTTTTCAAAAATAACACTTTTTTCAATGCATAATTCATAATGCATAATTCATAATTATAACGAGAAATGACGCAAATTGTTTTTAACACTCCTAATTCCTAACTCCCAACTCCTTCACCTCATTATTTTCATCAACATATATGAAATATGCATCGATATCATCTTCGCTCGCTTCGACTATTTCTCTTGCTTTTTCCAATCCCACCACCATACAAATTGAGGCGAGGCAGTCGGCCCATGCAGTGTTGTCGCATATTATCGTCGCGCTCAGCAGCCTATTTTCCGCAGGATAACCTGTCATCGGATTCAGACTATGAGAATAACGTTTTCCGCCTCGTTCCACATATTTCCTGTAGTTGCCAGAAGTAACGATGCTTCTGTCTTTGAGTTCAACGATTTCCTGTACTATTCTCTCGGAGTCTTTATTCTCGGCAGGTTTTTCTATTCCCACTTTCCAGAGTTCGCCATTAGGTTTGTTGCCTCGTGCGAGAATCTCGCCTCCAACATCGACCAAAAAATTATTAACATTATTTGAAAGAAGAAAATCGCCAATCATATCGGTGGTGTAACCTTGAGCCACAGCGTTGAAGTCTAAAGTCATCAAAGGATTTTCCTTTACGACTTTATTATTTTCAATCTTTACTTTACGATAACCGACGAGTTGTTTTAAAGAATCTACAATTTCCGGTGTCATTTCCATTCCTTCTTTAAAATGAAAACCCCAAGCCTGGACGAGAGGTCCTACTGTTGGGTCGAAGTAGCCACCTGACAGTTCAGCAGCTTTCATCGCATAATTGAAGTTGTCGATAAAAATCTTATTAAGGACGACGGTGGTGTCATTACTATTCACTCTTCTTATGATAGAATTCTCGTCCCACAATGACAGCGTGTTTTCTATCTCTTTAAAGATAGAATCGAAGTCACTACTGAAGTCACGGTTTTGCTCATCGAAATATGTTATTGAGTAATACGAGCCTTGTGTGCTTCCGAAAAACTGTTGTTTTTCAATGGTATTACAATTTGTCAAGAGACAGCATAAGACGATGATATAGATTATTTTCTTCATTTTATTTTTCAATATTTAGAGATACAAAGTTAACATTTAAATGCCAATAAAAAAAGTGCTTCGAAAAAAATCTCGAAACACTTTTTTAATAATTATGCATTATGAATTATGAATTATGCATTGAGTCTTGTTGACTTGTAGTCTTGTTGTCTTTATTTTTCTTACAGCTTCCGTCACCTTTTCCGCCGCAGGTGCATTTAGCGTCTGGGTCGAGGGAGTGAGCGCATTTGCGTTCAAACTGACCGTCTTTTTTCACGAACATCTTAATGCCGATGCCGACGAAAACGACGACCATGATGACAAGAGCTGGGACCAAGATAAGAAGAAATGTACTCATGATTTTATTCTGCTATAACGAGATAGTAATTTTTCTTACCTTTTTGAACGAGGATATATTTATCGTTGAGTAAACATTCTTTTGTCACGACGTCTGTCTCAGCAACTTTTTCTTTGTTGATAGAAACGCCATTACCTTGTAACATTTTACGAGCTTCACCTTTTGATGAGAACACTTCTGTGAGAGCGAGGAAGTCAACGATTGGCATGCCAGCTTCGAGATATGTTCTAGACAATTTAGCTTGAGGTACGCCGTCGAAGATGCTCAACAATGTTGCTTCATCGAATTTATGGAGAGCTTCTGAAGTACCTTTTCCGAAGAGGATTTGTGTTGCTTCTTCAGCCATTTCGAGGTCTTCTTTTGAGTGAACCATTGTAGTGATTTCACGAGCGAGTGTGCGTTGGAGTTCACGGAGGTGTGGTTCTGCCTCATGACGTTTGATAAGAGCTTCGATTTCTTCTTTGCTCAACAATGTGAAGATCTTGATATATTTAGCGGCGTCGTCGTCTGAGCAGTTCATCCAGAATTGGTAGAATGCGTATGGTGATGTCTTAGCTGGGTCGAGCCAGATGTTACCTTTTTCTGTCTTACCGAATTTACCGCCGTCAGCTTTAGTGATGAGAGGACATGTGAGAGCGTATGCTGTCTCCTCTGCGCCGAGTTTACGACGGATCAATTCTGTACCTGTTGTGATGTTACCCCATTGGTCAGAGCCACCGAGCTGGAGTTTACATTGTTTGTTTTGGTATAAGTATAAGAAGTCGTAACCTTGAACGAGCTGGTAGCTGAACTCTGTGAATGACATACCTTCGCCTTCGCCGCTGAAACGTTTCTTGACGCTATCTTTAGCCATCATGTAGTTAACGGTGATATGTTTACCGATGTCGCGGATGAAGTTAAGGAATGAGTAGTTTTTCATCCAGTCGTAGTTGTTAACGAGTTCTGCTCTGTTAGGAGCGTCGCTTTCGAAGTCTAAGAACTTAGAAAGTTGTTTCTTGATACAAGCTTGGTTATGGTTTAATATCTCGTCATTAAGCAAGACACGTTCTGCAGATTTTCCTGATGGGTCACCGATCATACCTGTTGCGCCGCCGAGGAGTGCGAGAGGTTTATGACCTGCATGTTGGAAGTGGCGAAGCATCATAATGCCGCAAAGGTGACCTATATGAAGAGAGTCGGCTGTTGGGTCAATGCCGAGGTAGCCTGTTGTCAATTCTTTTTGAAGTTGTTCTTCAGTACCTGGAGTCATGCTGTGAAGCATACCACGCCAGTACAATTCTTCTACAAAATTTTTACCCATATACGTATATTTTTAATTTCATTTAGAAACGCAAAGATAATAAAAACTTTGAA
>JAZRNQ010000165.1:0-2155 GCA_045648285.1 Bacteroidales bacterium
TCCGACTTCCTAAGTTCGAGACACCTGCAGCAAACAACTTGGTGTTGCAAACATTCCCTGCCATCATTCTCGGCTTCCCGATTATGCTCATATTAGGATACGCACCGCAGTCATTCCAAGCAAGTGTCATCACCTTGATTGTTGTAACAGTCTTGTTTATTATCATGGCAGGATTTATCTTCAGGAAGAAGATTTTCAAGAGAAGGAAGAAATAAATTTGGCTGTTAGCTGTTGGCCATTGACTTAGGCAACAGATAATAAAAAAAAGAACGGTAAATTAAGTTTATCGTTCTTTTTTTATTTGATTTCTTATAATTCATATTTATTTGGGCGTTCCGGCTATCGCCGTCGGGCTTTCCGCTATATATTTGTTCACCCTTTTATGACTAAACTCCCAACTCTATTATCTATTGTCCTCAAAGAAATAACACGCCTTTGGAACGTCGCTTTCAAATTTCATGTCTTCACCAGTGACTGGATGCTTGAAGCATAACTTGTAGGCGTGAAGTCCTAGTCTGTGGATTGGGTCGCTACCGTCACCGTATTTCAAGTCGCCGACTACTGGGCAGCCTAAATCCTGGAGATGAACTCTAATCTGGTTCTTGCGTCCTGTTTCTAACTGCAACTCAACGAGTGAGTAGCCGTTCCCTGATCTCAATTTCTTATAATGTGTCACAGCGTATTTGCCACCATTGTCTTCCTGGCTTGAATGTGTCACATAATGACTGTCGTCTTTCAACCATGAAGCCACTGTGCCTTGTGATTTTGGCAACTCACCATGAACCAAAGCGACGTATCTTCTGTCGTAGACTCTTTCTTTCCAGTCTTCTTCAAATTTAAGAGCTACTTTCTTGCTCTTGGCAAAGATTAGCAGACCAGAAGTGAATTTGTCGAGACGGTGGACAGTATGCGCATTGGCATGTTGGTGTGTGTTGTCTAAATAATAATTAAGGATGCTCTTAACGCTCTCGTCTTTAGGACTTGTGCTGCTAGATAAAATGCCAGGTTTCTTATCTACAATGATGATGTCATTATCTTCAAAGACTATCTTAATCCAGAAGTTCTTGAATCTGTTGCCTTCGCTCGACTTCTTGATACTGACGCGCATATTTGGTTTCAGCTGGAAGTCGTGTTGCGAAACGACTCTGTCGTTGACATAAACTGAATCGTATGTCAGCAGTTTCTTCACTTTAGTACGGCTGATGCCATCCATTGCTTTCATCAGGAATTCCATCAATTCGCACTCTTCTCTGACGATAAAATTGATCTCTTGGTTCTTCTTTTTATACTTGTTATTGTAATGTCTAGCCATCGTAAAAAATTTATGCAAAGGTAAGAAAAATATCATTTTGAAATAATTTAAAAAAAAGGTAAAACAATCACAAAATTGACTACATTTGCAACAAGTAGGGACGCGATTAATCACGTCCCTACCATAACGTTAAAAATAATTAATTCTTTAAAATATCAATATATGGAAATCAATCAGTTAAAAGATGTAGCATCACAAGTTAGACGTGATATCATCAGAATGGTTCATGCTTGTCAGTCAGGACACCCAGGCGGTTCATTGGGAGCTACCGACATTGTAACAGCTCTTTATTTCGACCAAATGCAAATCAATCCTGAGAATTTCAGAATGGATGCAGCAGGTGAGGACGCTTTCTTCCTTTCAAACGGTCACATCAGCCCAATGCTTTATAGCATCTTGGCTCGTCGCGGCTATTTCCCTGTAGCAGAGTTGGCAACATTCCGTCGCCTCGGCACACGCCTTCAAGGTCACCCAACAACAGCTGAAGGTCTCCCAGGCATCAGAGTAGCCAGCGGTTCATTAGGACAAGGTCTCTCTGTTGCTATCGGTCTTGCAGAAGCTAAGAAACTCATGAAAGACGACCATATCGTTTACGTCTTGATGGGTGACGGCGAACAAGAAGAAGGTCAAATCTGGGAAGCAGCAATGTACGCTCCTGCAAAGAAAGTTGATAACATCATCGCTATCGTCGACTACAACAAAAAACAAATCGACGGCTCAACAGACGATGTTATGAACCTCGGCGACCTCAGAGCAAAATACGAATCATTCGGCTGGAAAGTCTGGGAATGCAACGGCAACAACATGGAAGAAGTCGTTGACACTTTGACAAAAATGCGCGAA
>JAZRNQ010000166.1:0-5449 GCA_045648285.1 Bacteroidales bacterium
AAGAAACGTCTTAACAATGCTCATACTTATCTTGTCAATAACAATCAGAATAGTTTTTACGAAGAATTTTCACAAGCATTATGGGGATATATTTCTGACAAGCTTAACATCAGCCGCTCACAGCTTTCAATGGAAAGTGTAAAAGAAATTATGTTAAGCAAAGAAGTATCTGAAGAGATTGTAAATGAATTTATTGACTTATTAAACAATTGCGAGTTCGCTCGTTTTGCTCCAGGAGACCCAAGCAAGAAAATGGATGAGTTGTATCAAAAAGGTATTGAACTGATAACCAAAGCAGAAAAACTTTTAAAATAAGAAAGATGAAAGCAAGTATAAAAATAATAACAAGATTCGTTTTAATATTCATCATTGGATTTTCAATGGTTTTTGAAACAAAAGCACAGAAGCCAGAGGAACTATTAACAAAAGCGAATTCATTATATAACGAAAACGCCTTCGATTCAGCATTAGTCGTTTACAAAGACATTGTTGAACAAGGTTATTCATCAGCCACATTATATTACAACATTGGCAACACATACTACAAATTAAGAAATTATCCATTAGCGATATATTATTATGAAAAGTCATTAAAGTTAAATCCTAATAATGATGATACAAAACATAATATTGAGATTGCTAAATTATTCTTAACAGACAAAATCGAAGCCGTACCAGAGTTGTTCATCAAAACATGGTGGAACAATATCAGCAACACATTCACTCTTAACGTATGGTCTATCATTACTTTAGCTCTAATAGGTTTATTATTAACATGCTTATTTTTCTACATAACAGCTAAAACAAGAGGACTAAAAAAAGGCATGTTTTTTACAGGTCTATTACTGATAGTGTTTACAATCTGTAGTTTTAGCATATCAGCTAAAAAGTACAAGTATATAAGTACAAATAATGAAGGAATCATTATCATTCCTACAATCACAATAAAGAGTTCGCCATCTAATTCCAGTGTCGATTTATTTGTCCTTCACGAAGGTTCAAAAGTCAAGATTTTAGACAATGCCGATGGATGGGAAAAAATCAAAATTGCCAATGGTAGTATCGGTTGGTTACCAGCATCTTCGATTATAAAATATTAAATGTTAATTCTGCGAGTTTTCTCGTGATTATCAAGTGATTATTTTTCCCTTTTATCAATAAGGGAAAAATATTTTTTTTTTACAAAAATAACTTGCGGGAAATCAAAAATTATAGTAATTTAGCACCCTTAAATAGTGAAAATTATAATAGTAATAAATATCTAAATTAGGTGATATGAAAAAAAGATTTTTACCAATTAGTTTGCTTTTGACAATCATTCTCTTAGCGCAAACAAGTTTTGTAGTTAATGCAAACAGCGATTCTGGAAAATACACTCCAAGAACAGCTGAACAAGCGACTGCACAATCATTTATGAAGAGCATCCGTGCAAATCAAGAAACAGGTTTAATTGACCCAGCATGGTTAGTTGCAACAGAAAATTCACAATCAAGAAATTCAGAAGGATTGAACTGGTCATCATTAGGTCCAGACAATTACGGTTCATTGACAAGAGGTATTGTTTATGACAAAACTGATGCAACAAATAGCACTATCTACATTGGCACAATGGGTGGTGGTGTTTTCCAATCAACAAATGGTGGTATCACATGGAAAACATTAAACAACAACATGATGGTTAGCTGCATGGCACAAACAGAAGATGGTTCAATCTATGTTGGTACAGGTGACGGCCGCGGCGCTCACAGCTACAACGGTTTATCATACCTCAACTATGAAGCAAGCTTCATTGGTTCTGGTTTATATGAAGTAAAAACAAACACTGTAGTAGCAGGTACTGAAGGTTGGGAATATGTAAATGACATAGCAACAAACGGCAACACTGTTTACGCTGCAACAAACGAAGGTCTTTACAAATATGCAGAAAACACATTGACAGCATTAGTTGATACTACTGACGTTTATGGCGTTGAAGTAACACCTAACGGAACAGTATTAGCAGTTGTCGGCAACGAAGTTTGCATTTTCAGAAATGGAGAATGTGAAATTGTAACAAACGATGAAGCTAACAAATTACCAAAGAGCGACATTTATAAAACAATTGCTGTATCTCCAACAGATGACAACTACATGTACGTAAGCTATATGTCAAAAAACCTCAGTGGAACAGGTAACATCTACATGACAAACGACAATGGCAAAACATGGCAAGTAGCTTATACATCAACAGAAATGTACAGCATCTATGGTTCACGTGGTGCTTACGACAATGCAATAGTAGTTTATCCAAATAATCCTAGAAAACTTTTAATCGGTGGTCTTAACTTATGGGTTATGAGAGATGAATTCGGCGATGGCATCTTCAGAATGGAATGTATCTCTGATGGCAGCGGCTTCCAAATCGCACAATCTGGCGGTGCTTTCTACTATAACTACAAATACGTTCACACTGGTATCCAATCAATAGCATTCAACCCAAGCAACGAAAATGAATTCTTCGTTGGTACAGAAGGTGGTGTATTTAAAGGTACTTATTCAAGCAATGGTTATTTGTACGAAGGTGCAAATCGTTATTTTGAAACAGAAGAAAACCACACATCAGTTGCAAGAATGTTCAGCGTTGCTTTCTCTGGCGAAAACAACTTAACATTAGGCGGTAGCCTCGACCACGGAACTATCAAAGTATTAGGTGAAACTGACTTGAATAATGTAACAACTGGTACAGCAATCTTCCCTAACGATATCGCTACAACAGATGCAGCTGCTACATACGGAGCATTTGACTTTACTAAAGCTGGTGGTCCTTGCGCTATATCAACAATCGACCCTAACATCATGTTTGTTACAGCTACAGGTAAATATAGCATCGGAACACCTGTCTTCAGAACACAAAGCGCAGGCGCTGACTACGACAAAGAAAACTTCTCTTATTCAGCAACAGAAAACAAAGCTTTCGTTACAAACCCTAACGCATTCAAAACTCCTATCGTATTGTTCGAAAACTACAACGATACAAAATCTGCTGATTCAGTTAAATATTACGCAAAGAGAGATTTCAGCAAAGGTGAAGTAATCACAGACGTTAGAAGTAACAACTGCACATATCCTTTCGAATACACATTGACAGAAGATTTAGCACAAGGTGACTCTATCATGATTAAAGATATTATTTCTTCTACATTATTAATAGCTACAGAAGGTAAAATCGTCATGACAAGAGATGCTTTGAAATTCAACAAAAAAATCGACTGGTGGACAATAGCAACATTCACAGGCATTCCTAATGCTCTCGCAATTTCAGCAGATGGCGACGTCGCTTACATCGGTACAGTCAATGGTAACCTCTACAGATTATCAGGCATCTCAAACGCTGTAACAATTGATTTAGCAACTGTTGATACAGTATCTGTTATTACAAAAGAAGAAATAGATCCAGCAACATTCAATGGTCAAGCTATCACAAGCATCGCTATCGACCCACAAGATGCTAACAAAGTAGTCGTAACATTAGGTAACTATGGTAATGAAGATTACGTATTCTCTGCAACAGACGGCGTAACTTTCACTTCTGTACAAAACAACTTACCTAAAGTTCCAGCTTACTCAAGCTTAATTGAAAATACAACAGGTCTCGTAATGATCGGTACAGAAAAAGGTATCTACACATCAGAAGACATGACAAACTGGACAGCTGACAATGCAGTTGCTAACATCCCTGTAATGGAAATCAAACAACAATTGTTAGAAAACCACGATTCAAAATATGTATACCTCATCGACGAAGTTGGCGACACAACATCTATCCAATATCCTTCTATTTCAAATAGTGGTATTGTTTACATCGCTACATACGGTAGAGGTATCTACAAATGCGAAGACTTCGTACAAAGCACTGGCGAAAGCATCGTTGAAAATACAACAAATTCAACAAACGCATTAGAAATGAACATCTACCCTAACCCTGTTGTCAGCGAAGCTACAATCAACTTCAACGTTGAAACAGCAGCTACAGTTTCATACCAAATCTTTGACTTAACAGGTCGCATGGTACAAAACGCAACATTAGGAAACTATGGTCAAGGCTCACATTCAGTTAACTTCAACGTAAACGGTTTGTCAAACGGAACATACATCGTTAGAGTTCAAGCTGGAACAACATCTAACATAGCTAAGATTTTAGTTTACTAATTAAGCACAACATAAAGTGAAAAAGAGCATCGGACTGATGCTCTTTTTTTTTTGCTAACAACTAAATTAAAATGGTCTCTCTATCTGATAATATTTGGATTCTCCATAAGCAGCACATGGCTTGCTATGCCGACATGATGATAATATAACGACGAAGAAAACAGTTACCAACAATAAATAAATAAACTTTTTCATTATAATAAGATTTGATTAATATTTCATATTTTCACAATACAAATTAACGTTTTTTTATCGATATTTGTACATGAATAATAAAAAATAATTTCAATGACAGCAGTAAGAAAACCTGACATAGAAGAACAATGGTATGTAGCTTTAAAAGATGAATTCGAAGCTAACTATTTTGCTGATATAAAGTCATTTCTTATTGAAGAGAAAAAACAGCACATAGTGTTTCCTCCATCATCTTTGATTTTTAACGCGTTCAACCTCACTCCTTTCGATGAGGTAAAAGTCGTTATATTAGGTCAGGATCCTTATCATAACGTAGGACAAGCACACGGCTTGGCATTCTCCGTACCTGATAATATTCAGAAACCACCTAGTCTTATAAACATTTTCAAAGAACTAAATCAAGATTTAGGTCTGCATATTCCTACACATGGCAACTTAGAGAAATGGGCTAAAGAAGGTGTTCTATTACTCAACGCATCCTTAACTGTGAGAGCGCATACAGCAGCATCACACGCCAAAATAGGCTGGCAACGATTCACCGATGCCGCCATCAAAGCACTCTCGGATAAGAAACAAAACCTGGTCTTCATACTCTGGGGCAACTACGCCATCGCCAAAGAAAACCTCATTGACCACAACAAACATCTCATATTGAAAACTGTTCACCCTTCCCCACTCTCTGCTTCACGAGGATTCTTCGGTTGCAAGCATTTCTCAAAGACTAACGAATACCTTATAAAAAATAATATCAAACCTATTAACTGGAGTCTTTGAAAGACTAAAGACTAAGGGCTAAAGGCTAAAGATAAAAAATAGAATTAATAAAAATATTAACATAAAAATTGGACAATGACTGTTGACTGTAGTCTGTTGTCCGTCGACTTAAAAAATGAAAAAATTAGTATTTGCAACACACAACGCTCATAAGTTAGAAGAACTTCGTGCTATAATAAAGAACTTTGATATTGTAGGTTTAACCGACATCAATTGTCATGAAGAAATCGTTGAAGATGCCGACACTTTAGATGGCAACGCAAAAATCAAGGCTGACTTTATAACAAACAAC
>JAZRNQ010000167.1:0-27453 GCA_045648285.1 Bacteroidales bacterium
AAAATTAAATTAAAAATTAACAAATAAAAAACATTAACATTATGACAACAGCATTAGTATTAGCTTATGTAGGTATCGCTCTTATGATTGGTTTATGCGGTATCGGTAGTGCCCTCGGCGTAACATACGGTGGTAACGCAACAGTAGGTGCAATGAAAAAGAACGACGAAGCTTTCGGTAACTATTTAGTTTTAAGTGCTATGCCTGGTACACAAGGTTTGTACGGCTTCTTAGGCTTCTTCTTGTTACAAGGTGTTTTAACACCAGAGATTGCTATGAACCAAGCTTTAGCTGTATTCAGCTGCGGTTTGTTCCTCGGCGTTGTTGGTTTAGTATCAGCTATCCGTCAAGGTCAGCTTTGCGCTAACGGTATCACAGCTATCGGTAACGGTCACGACGTTTTCGGTAAGACTTTGATTCTTGCAGCTTTCCCTGAATTGTATGCTATCATCGCCGTTGCAGCAACATTCTTGATTTCATCTGCGATATAATAAAGGCTACAAGACAACAAGTCTACAAGTAGAGACGCATCATAATGCGTCTCTATTTTTTTATCCTAATCACGAAAGAAAAATCCACGAAACCTCACGAAACTTCACGAAACCTCACGAAACTTCACGAAATTGTTTTTTAGGTAAAAAACACATCACTCCTTTACTACATCACCAATTGCCATCCACGAAACTTCACGAAAGTTCACGAAATTGTTTTTTGGTAAAAAACCACATCACTACATTACTACATCACCAATTGCCATCCACTAAACCACACGAATCTTCACGAAATTGTTTTTTAGGCAAATAACTTCATAACTCCATCACTAAAAACTTCTGAGGTTTTGAGTTTCTGAATTTCTGAAGTTCTTTCTTTTGGGCGTTCCGGCGAAGCCGTCGGGCTTTCCGCTATATCTTTTTCCGCTTCGCTCCAAAAGGATGCCGCTCCAATCCCTAACGCTTTGGCTACCACCAATTCCTAACTCCTAACACCTAACTCCTAATTATAAGGCGTTGCCTTACCCTATATTTGTCTCGTCCTTTCAGGACTCACTCATAAAATCTCTCGCAAAGACGCATAGTACCGCAAAGTTTAGGACGCGATAAATCACGTCCCTACATGTCCTCAATCCCTCAAAGCCTTAATTCCTTAATTCCTTAATTCCTCATACCCTTAGTTCCTCAATCCCTCATAACCTTAGTTCCTTAATTCCTCATACCCTTAGTTCTATTGTCAGCTGACCATTGTCATAAAAAAAGCGAGCAGAATTAACTTCCACTCGCTTTAAAACTTATCGACTCATTGACTTATCGACTTTTTTTCTTACAGCCGTATGCTAAGCCAAGGATTGCCAAAACTGCGATTCCATTACCTACAGGAGCATCGAAATCACTATATAAGTTATGAGATGATGGCAAGTTTGGCATTGCTTCCCAACCTGATTCTGTTCTGTATTCTTCAATATTGTTATATGTGAAGAAACCGTCGCTCTGTGCGTTTGCGCTGACAGCAGCGAATAATGATATTGCTAATATTATCTTTTTCATATTTTTTAGTTTAGAGAGGAGAGTTGAGAGTGTAGTGTTGTGAGTAGTTGTGAGTTTATCTTTAAACTACTCTCAACTCTACACTATACACTCTACACTATTTTATAAAATTATCTTTTGAACCTTAACTCCACTTTCATCAGCTTTCTGTATCATATAAACACCAGTGCTGAAGCCTCCCATAGGGACACGATGAATAGCGTCTGTACAGCAATTGCCATTATATAAACAACGACCCATTGCATCGAAAATCTGGATGTCTGCACAGCCATTGATATCTTGTATTACGATGTCGCTGTTATTAACATATGCGAAATGGCTGTTATCTGTTGGTTGTTGGCTATTGTCCTTAATCAATACGAAACGTTCAGGGTTGTCGCTTGATGTAGCGATGAAGGTGTAGTCTTCTGCAAGGATATTTACTGTTGTGTTTGTTTCTTTATCTAACAAATACAATTCTTCAAACTCGCAGTTTTCTTGTCTTAATGAGATTGTATATTCTCCCATGACATTTGTCTCGAAGTTAACAGGAATTTCATTGACGTTCATATCCATCATAGCGATAGCGTAGTCTGTGCCATCAACAGGAATATATAATAAAGGTATATTCTCGTTCTCGTGATTAATCTTATCGAGGCCGATGCCATTATCGAATACCACGAAAGCTCTGTCGGAATATTTGCCGTTAGTGACATTTATCTGCAATGAGCTATGAGATGTGAGATGTGAGCCATTGCGAGATTGCTGACGGCTGACAGCTGATTGCTGACGGCTAATAGCTAATATTCCCGCTTCTGTTGCCTTCACCAAAGCTGCTTGTCCAACTTTGATGACATCGTTTTCACTGCTTCCCAATGTTGCGCCCCAAGCGCCGTCGCCGTTGAGGACGTAGTAGCCGTTAACGAGTTCTGCGTTTTCAGTAGCATTGAGATGAGCGAAAGTGATATCCTGAGTGAAAGGATTGCCGATGAGATGGAAACCTGTCAATTCTGAACCGTCTGTTGTGAGAGTGTAAGTCACATCTTCAGTATTGACTGCACCTGTAAATTCCAAAGTCACATCTTCAGCATTAGCATATAAGTAACCACGACCAGGCACCAATGTTGTAAATCCATTATTAGCAGAGTTCTTATAATTTTCCCAAATATGTGTAGGCTCATCATAACGATACAAGTCGTAGTTTGAGTATGGAGTTAGGAGTGTGGAGTTAGGAGTTATTGTTAGAGGAGCTTTCAATGGAAAAGCGATGGTGTACCATTTTGAGTCTGACTGCTGATAGCCGGCAATCTCCTTCTCAACAGTAACTTCACCGATGACTTTGTTTGCGATAAGCTGACCGCCGTCTTTGATAGTGAGGCTACCGTTTTCTGTAAAGCCAATGGTATTGACTGTTAAGACATTATTTGCTCTTGTAGTTCCAGATATAACCATAGGAGCATTTACAGCCACATAATCCTCTGCTGTAGGTTCTGATGTCCAGCCATCTTCGGTATATGTTGGCATACCGACAAGCAAACTTGAATGAGCTGACCATTTAGTTTTGTATTCATCTAAAGATACATATGGAACATAAATTTTTGCAGAGGAATGAATATTGCCAAACGCAGATAAAACCACATATCCATAAGAACCTAATTCAGCAGGAATCACCTTATAACATATAATATCCTTTAAATTTAAACAACCATAAAACGCATTCTGTTGAATAGAAGTAATAGTATATGGAATTACTATACTTGTTAACGATTTACACTCTCTAAAAGCATCCATACCAACAGATGTAAGTTGAGATTTTTCCCCAATACTTATATTAGCTAAATTTATACACGATTCAAACGCAGAATCTTTGATAGTGATAATAGAACTAGGTATTTCTATACTTGTTATCATTGAACAATCAGAGAAAGCATCAATTCCTATACTTGTAACATCTATATTATTATCATTAAGTTTTACAGTGGATGGAATTACAATTGAAACTGGTTTACTAGGAGTTGTCTCATATTCAACATAACATCCTTCAATTGAAGTGTATGCTGTAAATCTTAAACTATAATCTCCATATTCTTTTACTACATAATCTCCATTAAAAAATGGATATATTTTTGTTATTTTGTAATTATTCCAAGGAGATGATGCTTGATATAAATTTATAGAGTTCTCTGGCACTTGAATATTCATATTTGTTGGCACATAATAGAACACATCGGCTCCTGTTTCAGGAACATTTTCTGCAAAACATCTTAGAGTAGTCAAACTTCCACAACCACGAAAAGCTTCACTGCCAATATAAGTTATTGTACTTGGAAGTTCAATATTTTTTATTTTTGAATTCTGAAAAGCTTTATCACCTATAGAAACGATTGTATTGGGAAGATTTATGTTTGTTAAACCATAACATTCACAAAAAGTTTGCGCTTCAATAGAAGTCAATTGTGAATTTTCTCCAAATATTACATTGGTCAATTTGTAACAATATCTAAATGCTCCACTACCAATAGATGTAACAGTATTGGGAATTTCGATATTAGTTAAAGCTCTACAATCTTCAAAGGCTAGGGCTTCAATAGATGTTAACTGTGATTGTTCTTGGAACGTAACATTTGTCAAATTTATACAACTATGAAAAGCAGATTTCCCAATAGAAGTAACACTAACATCAACACCATCAATATCTACTGTAGAAGGAATTTTTACTTCAGAACCTGCTGAAACACTATTGGCAACCACCTCACATTCTGCTGGCTCTACACTTGTTACGGTATATTTTAATGAATAGCCATCGTAATCAATAACTTTACTATCTCCAATCGTTAATGGTTGTTCTGAAGTACTAAAATTTCCTCCCAACTTTATATTAGCAGCATATGCCAGTCGAGTTCCTGTGTTTCCAGAAGGATGAGATGCATAACTTGTTGAACTATCATTTTGTCTATACATTGTAACATTACTACCATTCGAGCTGTTTGTGTAATACCATTTTAAAGAATTTGTATAATTACTTGCTGTCTTTGCAACAACTACAACCAAATTATTCTCTCCCGAATATTCAAAAGGTGTGTTTAATGTAAATGTTTCCCATTCACTATCACCAATTGTAACATTACTTCCAGAATAGACTAAGGTAAGTTGGTCTGAAGGTGTCCAATCATAGTCTGATGAAATAGAACTTCTTGTAGTCTCACCCATATAGATTTTTATAGTTTGTGTAGTATATGAGGAAGCTGAAGCTCTCTGATAGGATACTGAAGTAATCGTTCCAGCTCCTCCAATATCTCCTTTCTGATAAATCGTCTCATTCCACGAATGTTTATAATAATTGTTGAATGGAGCATTGTAGTCTGAAGATGTACCATTGCCAATGGTAATCTCATTCTGCGCACTGACAATCCCAATTCCTGAAACCATCAATGCAATCAATAGTAAAAACTTTCTCATAATGTTTTATAATTTTAATGTTAATTTTTTCACATGTCAACAGACAACACTCTTCGTCCATAGTTTTTTAAAACAAAAAAAGACACACGAAGTGTAATTTCACACCTCGTGCGTCTTTATATAAGGGTTGTAAATATGTCTAATAATCAATTCAGTCGCGGAAGTTGCGCAACCAATGGGGGGGGTAAAATTAAGTTGTATTTTTTCATTTCGTCATTCTCTAAAGAATTGGCAAAAGTACACTTTTTTTCGATAGGATAAACTTTTTTTCTTAGAATTTACATATTCCACCACCGACTCCTAACTCATAACTCATAATTCCTAACTCATAAATGATAATAAGACGCATCAACGACATATTGTTCATTTTATTTGTGTCGTGTGATACGTCTCTACAAAAAATCCTCAACTCATAACTGAAAAACCTCTCCTGCTTCTGGTATTACTATATTCTTAAATCCAGCTTTCCTCAGCACTTCGCTGTATGGTACCTGTGCCTCGTAATCGCCGTGAACGATGAAGACCTTCTTCACCTTTGCAGGGTTCTGGCATCTGAGGTATTCTTCCATCTCTTTATAGTCGGCATGGCCACTGAAGGCATCGATGCTGAAGACCTCTGCATTGACGGTGTGAGGCATTCCGAAGATAGATATTTCCTTCTCGCCTCTTAGGATACGAGCTCCTAATGTCGTTGGCGCGCAATAGCCGATGGCGAGTATAGAGTTCTTAGGGTTATCGATGCTATTGGCAATATGGTGTTTCACCCTACCAGCCTCCATCATACCTGAAGCTGAGATGATGATACAAGGCTCGTCTCTCCTATTCAATGCCTTGGAGTGGTTCACATTGGTGATATATTTCAGAGTGCCGAAGCCGAATGGGTCGTCGTCGTGTTCCAGCACTTCTGCAACATCTTTGTTGAAGAGGTCGAGGTGCAGACGGAAGATGTTAGTAGCGTTGACTGCCAGAGGACTATCTACATAGACTGGTATAAACGGAAGTTTCTTCTCGTTATAGAAGTTGTTAAGTATATAAACAATCTCTTGTGTTCTTCCTATGGCGAAGGCTGGTATGATAAGCTTGCCTTTCTTTTCAACACAGGTATGTTTGATGATTCTCAGCAGCTCGTCTTCCGAGAATTGCTTATCCTGATGCAGTCTGTCGCCGTAAGTACTTTCCACGATAAGATAGTCGCATTGAGGAAATGCATCGGGAGCGCGGAGCAGGTAGTTGTTGTTACGACCTATATCGCCAGTATATCCGATGCGCGTCACCTCACCGAACTCGTCGATTTCTATTGTAGCAGACGCACTGCCTAGGAGATGACCTGTATTGGTGAACTTCACTTTTATGTTATTATCTATATGGAACTGACGGTTGAGTGGCACGCTGATGAAAAGTTCCATACAAGCATGAGCGTCTTTCTCGGTATATATTGGCTCAACGGGCTTTAATCCCTGGCGAGCTCTTTTCTTGTTAAACCAAATAGTATCGTTCTCTTGTATGAATCCACTGTCGGGCAACATAATGGAACATAGGTTACGAGTAGCCTGCGTGCATATCACAGAACCTCTGAATCCTCTCTTATAGAAATAAGGTATAAGACCCGAGTGGTCTACGTGAGCGTGAGTCAAAATGATATGGTCTATCTCTGCAGGGTCAACCATGGTATTTCTGTTCAATGAATCTGTCTCAAGACCTTTACCTTGAAACATACCACAGTCGAGGAGTATCTTCTTTCCGTGACGTGTAGTGATGAGATGTTTACTTCCTGTAACCTCTCTGGCTGCTCCTATAAATTTTATTTCCATATCATTAAGTTTTAAATTGTTCTTATCTTGAATCTTATTTAAATAAAAAAGAGTGACAATAAAATGCCACTCTTAATTCCATTATCTTCTCTTTGATTTATTACCGAATGTTAATAAAAGACCAACTCTTATGTTAGCTGAATCAAACGATGTCAGCATTTCCATTGGTGAAGCATTGTATTTAGTAGCTATCATAATATTATCTGTAACAGCATAAATATTGAGAGGTCCCAATTTGATTCCTATACCTGCGCCGATGCTATTGCCAGAATATTCCGACACAGTATAACTTGCAGTAAGATTCAACAATCTGAATATAGAACCGCTGTATGCCAATGTCAATGCTGGACGATATTCATTATTGAGATAATACATCTGGCCGATAGCTGTAAATCTAGCTAATGGATTCAATTGAAAATAACCTTGAAGCATGAGTCTTGTCTTCAACGAAGTCTTATATTCACCGCCCGTATAGAGAGAGTCGTTTCCCCAAACTTCATCTACCATTGTAGTATACAACTCAGAGAAGTCGATGTTCATATTCATGACATCATCGAAACTATCGAACAAAGCGTCGTTAACAACTATATTTTCCTTATGGCATTGTTTAACCTTTGTATGTTTCCATGTGATATAGCCTAAGTCATAAACACCTGCAGCTATTCCGAAATGTTTGTTGAATTCATAAGAGAAACCGAAGTCGATACCGAAGCCTACATTTTCTTGTATATCGAAAAGGCTCTCCATAATAATGGTATCCATATTCTCAAAATATGTTGAGAAATCGCTGAGGCTATGGATGTCATCAATATTTAATAATGTGGCTGCTTCTATATTCAAATTAACATCAGCTGTCATTTCGTAAGTATCCTCATCAGTATATATCTTTGTTCCATCATCATTTAGAGATAGGTTTGCAAATCCAATCAAGACCTTAGGTCTGACGCCGATATATAATTTATCAGTGATTCTATATTGCAATCCCAAAGACATTTCTGAATATAAACTAATATCGGCACCTAAGCTTAAGTCGGCAGGATTATCTTGACCGAGATAATTTCCGTTACCGTTGACAAAGAATCCGAGGAAATCTCTTGAATAATGCAATTCTGCATCTAGTTTCATACGATAATTGACATCGACAAAAAGTCTTCCTAAACGAATACCTGCACGCGCAATATCCATAGACATACTGCTACCGATAAAGTTATCTTTCTCCTTGAGGCTGTTGATAAACTTATTAGCATCCAAAGCTACCGAGCCGTCATTATGGAAAGTGAACAGGTTATCATACTTGATACTTGAATTGAAGACTGAGAAATTGATATTAGAGACACCTGCACCTACCACGAGTTTTGATTTAACAGGTATAGCAGGATTGTACATATTGCTATATGCGAAGTTAGGCAATAATGTCAATGCTATATCATTCTGAGCCTTAGATGTCATTGCTGTCAACAACAATGCTGTTATTACGAAAAACTTATATATCTTTTTCATATCACAATCTTTTAGAAGTTCAACTCATTCAAATTAATTTCTGAAGTCTTAGTCTTCAAGCCTATTCTAAGATCAAAATGATCGTTGGTATTCAACATCACTTGTTGACCTTCAGATGTCAGAGTAATATCCAGCATCAGCTCATCAGCGCGTTGAACGTGTTCAAGCTTCTCACCTGTCACATGTACTAACAAGATATCTTCAGTGACTTCACCGTCAAAGCAACCACTTATACAATTCTTTTCATCGAATAGAGAATCTATCACAACGCCATTTTCAAGTATATGAATCTGAGGGGTAATCTGAATTGGCATAGCGTTTTTAAATATCAACTTAAATTCGAGTTCATCGAAAATATCATCCAAAATCAATGCACTTTCACTATCTTCATTATCATCAAGTGAGAGATTGAAATCAAATTTGTTAACATAATTTAAGTTCTCTATTTTAAACTGTAAAGGAATGGTCAAGTCGGCAATGACATCAATATGAGACTCATCAGTAATCATATTGTCTGTCACTTCATCACATCCTAACACTATATTACCATTGAAAGTAAGCATATTGAAGTCTTGCAAGAGGTTTATCTCATCTACAAGCTTATCATCCAATTCTGTGATAGAATCGTAAGCACCGCCAGTAGGATGTAAAAGCAGCTCTACTTTCTCACCATTTTTTATCATGTTGGTCTTATTGCCATTAACATCGGTGAGATATAAGGAATCTATCACGCCATCAGCTTTAAAACCGAAGGTATTTACATATTTGATACTGAATTCTGGTGTTGCCACCTTAAAATCTCCACTCATATTAGGCAAAGAGAAATTAAAAGGATGGCTACCTACGAAATCGTATACTATATCTTGAATTGATCCGTCGATTGTCTTGAACTCTACGTCAGAGATGCCACCATTAAGGTCTACGGTATATGTGCCACCTTCCAAACCTTCTTCGAGAAGAATGTCAAGTGACAATGATGCCGAGAATGTAATACTCTTGTTTTCTGGAGCAATGACGCAATTTGTAAGATCAAGGTCTATTAGCTGTTCTTGAGTCTCAGTAAAATCTAGAACAAGCTCCAAACTTGAGCCATCACCCAATCTGATATTATCTGTTGACAACACAACATTATTTATCAGTTCAAGATTTGTTGACAATGTCAGATTTAATCTTCCGTTTCTCAATTCGACAAAATTAATTTCGTAGCCCTCATATTCGAATGGAATTGATACAAAATCATCAAATTCAAAAACGACTACAGAATCTATTGATATATCTGGAAGTTCTGGAAGTTCTGGAATGTCAAGAGAATCAAGAACACCAGGAATGTTTAGAGAATCTGGAATCTCAGGAATATCTGGAATCTCAGGAATGTCAGGAATGTCAATTCCTGGAATCTCTGGAAGTTCAAATTCGCCACTAGTATTAAAGGTAACAGCTGGAATTCCAGTCAATATATTGCTAGCAACGACAGCATTGTTAACAGAATCGGCATAATAGGCATAGATATAACCATCTTCTGTTATCTTGACATAGTCATCAAACAATGAGGAGCCTAGGCCATCCAACAAATCTCCGATTCTAACCTGACCAGAAAACAATGACAGTGCAAATTGGTTATCTACAGTTACTTTGTCTACATTATTATCTTTACATGAACAAAGCAAACTGATAATAGCAAAGAGCAATGTCATTTTCCTTAATGATACAAATAACTTTTTCATAATCTATTATTTTTTATCTCTATAGTTTGATGTTACAAATGTAACATTTATTAAATAATTAACAAATTATTTAACCAAAACTTTTTTAACTATAATACTATCTCTTGTCTTCACCTCAAGGAAATACATTCCATCATTGACATCTGACATATCTATATAATCATTATTGTCATAAAGTCTCTTAACTACTTGACCTTGATAGTTGTATATTACAGCATCAAAAGAAGCATCAACATCTACATACACAACACCCGTTGTAGGATTAGGATAAATATTGACATCCTTAGTATTGACATCATCAATGCTCAACTCTGTCACTTCAACAGTGATAGATACAGCTTCAGAAACAGAATCATATTTCTTAGCCATGACTTTATATGTATATTTTCCGTTTTCCTTTACAACATCTGTATATGTCGTTTCTTCCACTATGGCAATTTGTTCGTCATTACGCATGATGACGTATTCTTTAGCATTAGGGCTTGCATTCCATGTCAATGTTATATTTGATTCATCAAGCTCTGCTTTAAGGTTTGTAGCAGGTGAAACGAAAGCTATGATATTGAGTGGAGGCAAAACGATGTTATCCAAGAACACGCAGTCGTCGGCCTTAGCATCGGCAACTCTCTTGTTGTATGTCCATTTCAAAGTATGTGTTCCTTTTGTCAATAGATGTGTATATTGTTCCCATTCAGTAGGTGTTGAGTTGTTTCCTCTCCACTCTTGTACAAATTTATCATCGACATAGAATTCCAACTTAGCGTAATAGTCGCAAGATCTCTTATGATAGAAGCTGATTTCAAAATCTTCCACCAATTCCACTGTTATAAACATTGAAGAATTTCTTTGGTCTTTTTCGAGATTTTCAGGTATTATCCCTGATCTTACGCTATATGTTCCTTCGTATGCATTTTCGCATACAAACCAATCTGCGCTACCTGCAAACTGCCAGTCGGCTTTAGAGAAATCTCCAGTTTCGAAGTCTTCCAATGCCTGACCTATAGTAATGAAATAATTAGATGATATCTCATAATCTCCTGCTGCAACAGAATATTCCACTTCGTAGATAGAACCTTCATTCACATCCTCACCCACTTCAAAGTAAGCAATTATTTCCATCACTTCTCCAGGTTGCAATGTCTCTGCTGTGGTTGCATCTTCAGGGAACACTATATCTGATGAGCTACTAATCATTTCTGAAACGACATTACGTGCTTCACTATGACCAGCATTCTTTACTGAAATATACAAGACATCACCTGCACCTGGCATTATCATCTTATTCTTGATGAAGATAGTATCAAGTTCGAAACTTGGAGCGTTGGCTGTGATAGAGAATGAGCTAGCCCATGACTCTTCGCCGGAAGTACATTTTACGTCGAACTTCAATTCTTCCTGATCAGGAACATTGTCTGTGACAACGAATTTGAACACATCTTTCACTTCTGCTACTGCATTAACACCCATCGATGCTACTGTCGCCTTAGCTGATGTCACTGTCACATAATCGCTTTTTGAGATAAGTTCGACTTCTATATTATTGGCTTCTTTAACACCTATGTTCTTAACACTCAAATCAAGGCTTATAGTCTCTGCATAATCAAGCTGACCATCAGCTTCATTGAGGTCGTATTCATTGAAAATCAAGAAAGCATCTGTTGGATTCTTTACTTCCACATCCATCACCTCTGTGACTTTATTGTATGAAAGAACCACAAGCTGCATCTTACATTCTTCAGTAAGTTCTGGGAAAGTGAGAGTTGCACTACCTTTTCTTATATATGATGAAGCTATCACCTCGCCATCTTTTGACAATGTCGCGATACCGAAATCGACATCAGCATTGACAGTGTAGCTTGTCATTCCAACCATGAGATATGATGAGCTACAATATACATCCATCTTTTCAGGAGCTTTGGTTCTGAGCATCATTGAAGGGTCGCCGAAGAGAAGCCATGTGTTGTGAGTGTTACCACGGTCTTCTGGACTCATATCAAGAATATACATATTACCATTTAATGATGCGCCGCCAAGAGTGTGGTGATAATTGCCTTTCCACTCTGTCAAGATAGCAATCATCTCATCTTGACCGTACATTGGTGGCTGCCATGGCTGTGAAATCCATGAGAACATACCGCCGATAGCACCAGTAGGAGCTTTTGTTGTTGGGTTAACTGCACGCATCCATGATTCTGCAAAACATTCATCAACGTCAAACTGTCCGTTTCTACATGATGAAGTCCAAATGAATGGCAACATATAATCGTTTGTCAAGTTATGAACACATTGTGTATCGAAATTACCCATGACCCATTTTTCTATTTCACCATGGTTACAATAGTTAGCGATACCAACACCTTTGTTGAAATCAACAGCATAGTCTGCTGCAGTTGGCTCATAATCATCAACACCTTTATATTTTTTAGATATTTCTGTGTAAGTATAATTCAAGAGTGTATCACGGATGAAGTCGATATGCTGATAGTCCTTCTCGCCGAAGTGACCATAACCTTCTGTTGAACCCATGCCGATACCTCTTGAGAGCCATGTAGCGTCTTCTTTTATATCGCGTTCGTAATAGATAATCTTGTTGATTTGATTTTGTGCATCTTCAGTATCTTTTACAGAGAGACGGCCGACGAACACTTCTTCATAGTTGTCATCGCCATCCAATCTTCCGTAATAGTTGTCTGACCTTGTATAATATTGCATACCATCGATAGTGACGATGATTTCGTATGGTGGAAGATTGCTATATTCACCTATCAAAAGTACGTAAGTCAAATTTGGATTTGAGTTGTAATAGTTTGAGATATAAGATTTCATATCATCGAGAGTACCTGTCTCTGATGTCAAAGCCAATGTTGTTGGACGACCTGATATGTTTTTCCATTCAACAAACTTTTCCGCTACCTCTTTATATTCATCGACGCATATCACCAACATCTCACCTTCGTCTTCTATGAATGAATATCTTTCGTTTGCTGGATAGTTGATAAAACGACGTTCGTATGAAGCTTTCATTTCTGGAGAGATAACATTATTGCGTCGTGTGGCTGTTTTTTTATTTATGCCATTGTCGCTAACTTTCTTCACTGCAATACGCAAGTCAGTATAGACACGCAATGTCTTTGTCACAGGATTATACGCGTAAGGATACACCATCAGATTTTGAGCGCGGAAGTCTCTTATAATATAAGGTGTTTCCAATGAAGCTTGTTGTGCAGGATAGAACTCATCTTCTTGATACATTTCGCCGTATGTGTATGAAACACTAAGTGGATTTATCTCACGGCTGAAGTTACCTTTAGAAGGAGCCACTTCAACATTTTCAAAGTCGACGTATGATGATTCAACGACAGAAGCTTTCATTTCTGCTGTATTGCCTATTATCATGGAAATAGGATACATTGGAAGATCAGGAGCGCCTGCAATAAGCATTGAAGCCATGTCTTCTCCGCTAATAATCATCTGTTCTCCTTTGTCTGTCTTGACTGCACTTTGGAAGAAGCCGCCGACTTTAACATCAACAACAATCTCTTCATCTGATGATGAGACTAAGGTTTCTTGGATTCTTACTGGAGCATTTTTTTCAATGCCAATCCATTCTTCTGCTGAAAGCAAGCCTGATGTTAACAACATTAAACTTACTACAAAAAACAACTTTTTCATTTTTAAAATTTTAAAATATTTACTTGGTTAAAATAATCTTCTCAATCATCACATTATTATTTTCTCTTATCTCGAGGAAATAAATGCCTGCTGTCAAATCAGACAAGTCTATCTGTCCGTCATTATTATTTCTTCTCATCACGACTTGACCTTGGTAGTTATATATCACTGCATCGAATGAATCGGATTTGACAAACACTATTCCCGATGTAGGGTTTGGATATACTGACATTTTCTCTGTGACGAATTCATTTATGTTTTCTGTTGATTTCTTATTAGGGTCGAATGTCACGAATGCAGGAGCTGAGTACAAGTCACCGCTTCTTGCCACGACGCAATATGTGAATATTCCTTCAGAAACATTTTCATTATATAATGTTTCTGTTTGTGTTGAAACTATTTCACCGTCGCGTCTTACGATATATTCCTCAGCGTTTTCACTTGCAGTCCATGTCAAAGCCAAAGTATTATCTTCTTGCATCTTAGCCTTAAGATTTGTTACTGCGTCGAGAGGTTTTATCACTGAATGAGGAGGGAAAGAAATCATATCGACAGCAGCTCTATCTTCACCTTCTGTTGTCTCATCATCTTTTATATATCTCCATTCTAAAGTATGTGTACCTTTTGTCAATTTATAAGAATAAACATCCCAATCAACTTCTCCCGACCATCTTGACCTTTCTCTGCCATCAACCAAAAATACGAGATAATCTGTTTCTGGTTCTGATGACACTTTTCTGTAAAACTCAATATTTCCAGAAGCAAGTACTTCAACTTCTATTTTCATCACAGAATATTTCTTATGACCTATAATTGCAGACTTAGCGCAGTATATTCCTTCATAAGCATCTGTATTATCAATAATCCAAGGATTTTCAACAGAATCAACCCATTCGTATGATGAGAAGTCGCCTGTCTCAAAATCTTCAGTCACAGAACCTATCACTAAATCATATTCAGATCTAAGAACATTATGTTTTGCTCCTACAGAATATATCACTTCATAGACTGATGACATAACAGCCGATGATGATACAGTGAAATCTGTTGTAACGAAGAATGTCTCACCTGCAGCCACTTCATCTGTACGCATTGTAGCATTTTCAAAATCTATATCATCAGAACCTACAAACAATTCTGTAACTACATCATAAGCAGGACTATTTCCGACGTTATCGAAAGTGAGTTTCAATGTCGCTGTCTCACCTGGTTTCACGATACCATTAGGAAGTATAGTTATTTCATTCAAGACAAAAACTGGTGCAAAAGCTTCTATAATGAAACTTGTCTGGTATGTACCATTTTTATCAGTACATGTCAATACAAAATTGATTTTCTCATTATCAGGGACGTCAGCTCTGACATAGAAACGGAATGCGTTCTTCAATTCCATTATTTCTTCCACTTCTATAGCTGTAATCATCTCTGTACTGTCAATCATCTTGATGTATTCTGATGTCGATGACAACTCCACTGTAATATTATCAGAGCCTTCAACGCCTATATTCTTTACGTTCAAGCCTAAATCGATATATTCATTATAATCCATTTGAGCATCTTCTTGATTAAGGTTATAGCTATCGACTACGACATAAGCACCTTTTGCTGGCATAATATCTATGTCAATTATCTCAGTCACTTTATTATATGCCATCACGACTATTTTAGCCTTACCAGATTCTGTCAGTTCTGGGAAAGTGATATTAGCCATTCCGTTTTCCACGTATGCCGACCCGATGATTTCATTATCCATTGACAATGTTGCTATACCGAATTCTGCATCCACATTGACAGTTACTGAAGTCATGCCAGTGAGCAGTGCTGATGGTACAGCAGTAACATTCATTTTCTTAGGAGCCTCCGTTCTAATCATCATTGAAGGGTCACCGAAGAGAATCCATGTATTATGTGTTTCAGCTCCAGAATTATCTTTAAACATATCCAAGATGTACATATTTCCGTTGCATGAAGCACCAGCGAGAGTGTGCTTGTAACCTTCACGCCATTCTGACAAGATTGTAACCATTTCATCTTGTCCGTACATTGGAGGTCGCCATGGCTGCAAGATTGTTGCAAACATTCCGCCGATAGCACCTGTAGGAGCTCCTGTCTCAGAATTTGTTGCACGCATCCATGCTTCGGCAAAACACTCATCAAGATTAAAACTTCCATTGTCACAAGCCACAGACCAAATAAACGGCAGCTTATAATCATTAGTAAGATTATGAATGTCTTCATTATTGAATCCTGTCACCACCCAGCTATCTACCGTACCATGATTACAATAGTTAATGATACCGACACCTTCGTTAAATCTGTCAATCAAGTCTGTGACTATTGGAGAATTAACTTTATCATAATGACGAGAAATATCAGTGTATGTGTAATTCAACAAGGTGTCACGGATATAATCCATGTGTTGATAATCATATTCTCCGAAGTGACCTGTACCTTCCTTAGCTGCTATTCCAGCACCATTAGAAAGCCATGTAGCTGTTTCATCAATATCACGTTCGTAATAGATAATCTTATTGATTTGGTTCTTGAGGTCTTCTGCATTTTTAACTGAAAGACGACCAACAAAAACCTCCTCGTAATAGTCGTCGCCTTCCAACATGCCGAAATAATTATCAGAACGGCCACCATTCATTACATGTGCTGGGATGTCGCTATGTTCTCCAACTAAAAGCACATAGGTCAACTTTGGATTTTTTTCATAATATTCAACCAGATAAGCCTTAAGGTCTTCATCTTTTCCTGTCTCTGATGATGCCACTACTGCTGTTGGACGTCCTGAGATATTTTTCCAATCTATAAAAGTTTGGACATCCTGCATATACTTATCAGCACAAACTACGAGCATCTCGCCTTCATCAACTACGAATGCTCTGTCATTGTTTTTATAGTTTATGAAACGGCGTTTGTATGAAGCATCAAATTCTGATGTTATCTGATTATTTCTTTTAGGACTAACTTTTTGATTTATACCATTGTCGCCAACTTTATTAACAGAAAAAGTAAGCTCAGTATAAACGCGTAATGTTTTTGTCACAGGATTATAAGCATAAGGATATACCATAAGATTCTGTGCGCGATAATCTCTGATGATATATGGTTTTTCCAAGTCGGCCTGTTGTGATGGATAGAATGCATCTTCTTGATACATATCTCCATAAACATAAGGCACATCTTCAGGATTTATCTTACGGCTGAAATTGCCCTTTGATGGAGCAACTTCAATATTTTCAAAATCCACATATTTTGATTTCAGCACAGACACTTTCATCTCTGCTTTGTCACCTATTATAATAGGTATAGAATATAAAGGCAAATCTGGCGAGCCTGCTTCCAGCATTGGAGCCATGTCATCACCACTGATAACATACTGCTCACCATTTGGTGTCATCACCTTTTCTTGCAGAAAACCTGCCACTTTAAGGTCGATGACAATCTCATCTTCTGAAGATGACACAAGGTGTTTTTGAGTCTTTGCAGGTAAAACATTTTCAACGCCGACCCATTCTTGCGCACTGGCGCTTATAGAACTAAACAAAAATACTACTAATACTAAAGCTAGTCTTTTCATTACTTAATCTATTATTTAACTACAACTTTCTCTATCTTAATGTTATTTCCTTCTCTTATTTCAACGAAATAAACGCCTGCCTTCAATTCTGACAAGTCTATTTGTCCGTTGTTGTCATATTCTCTCATCACCACTTGACCTTGATAATTGTACACAACTGCATCGAATGCTTTATCAAGTTCAACATATATCATTCCTGTAGTCGGATTTGGATATAATTTAATCTTATTATTTTCCATGTCGACTACATCTTCGCCCGACTTAACATCTGAATTAACAACAATGAATGCTGGAGCTGAATAGTTATCGCCATTCTTCGCAACCACAGTGTAAGTCATTATACCATTGACAATGCTTTCGTTGAATGATGTTGATGACTGAGTAGATACTATTTCTCCATCGCGTCTTACTATATATTCCTCTGCTGTTTCAACAGGTTCCCATGTGATGGTAACATTTTCATTTTGGATATCATATCTCAAGTCAGTAACAGCTTCGAGCATAGTAACAACACATACTGGAGGGAAGAATATGTCGTCGATATAGACTCTGTCTTCACCTTCGCTTCCTGACGAGTCTTTTCTATATCTCCATTCAAGAGCATAGGTACCTTTTTTCATTTCATGGGTATACTGTGTCCATGATGTTTCTCCAGACCATTTTTGCTCAACAATTGAATTGACATAAAATTCAAGCACGTCATAGCTTGCTTCTGTTGATGTCTTGACATAGAATGTCAATGGTCCATCAGCCAACACTTCGAGTTGCAGTTTTAATTTTGCATATTGGTTACTGCCGACCATATCGCTCTTGATACAATACTGACCGTTATAAGCATTAAGACTATCTATAGCCCATATTCCTTTACCTTCAATTTTCCAGTCATTTTCAGAGAAGTCACCGCTTTCGAAATCATCGCCCATCATACCGACTTTCAACACATATAAGCTAGTGCATGTTGCATAATCAGCATTTGCTGTACATACTATATCATAAACGGAGCCTATCTGTGCGGAAGATGCCACTGTGAAATCAGCTGTGAATGTTGTTGATTCTCCTACTGCCAATTCCTCTGTAGTTGCAGACATATTTTCGAAATTAATATCCGAAGAACTGCTAAACATTTCAGTGAGTATATTATTAGCATTAGCACCTCCTACATTTTCGAACTTCATTTCCAATGTTCCTGTTTCACCTGGATTAATTATCTTATTTGAAGTTGTCGCAACGCTAATGACTGAGAATACTGGTGCATAAGCATAAGTATGGAATGTAGACGCCCATGTATCTTTACCGTCGCTACATGTCAAAACGAAATTGACTTTGGTTTCATTTGGCACATTTGGCTTAACATTGATTGAGAATGCATTTTGAAGGTTTAATACTTCAGCTGCGTTTATTGCATCCAACTGTGCATTATCCTTTGATATTGTGACATATTTTGAATCTGTAGTAAGTTTTAATGTAACATTAGAAGTAGGTTTCAAACCAATATTCTTAACTTTCATTGAGACATTGATATTCTCACCATATTCTAACTTATTATTTTCATCTTCGAATTCATGTCCGTCATATATCACATAAGGTATATTTGCTGAAACTATCTTAAGCTCTTTAACTGCGGTGATTTTATTATATCCTATCACGACCAATTTAGCTGTTTCCTCTTTGATTAGAGGTTCGAATGTCAAGTTAGCTACACCGTCTTTCACTGGAGCTGTAGCTATTACAGTTCCATCTTCCAATGATAATGTCGCGATACCGAAGTCTGTTTCTGCATTGATATCTAAAGCTGTCATTCCGATAAACAACTCTTGTTGTGGCACACTAACATTCATCGACTTAGGCACATCTGTTCTAAGCATGAGTGAAGGGTCGCCGAAGAGAATCCATGTGTCGTGGGTTCTTGGTCCATCAAATGGATCCATGTCCATCATATACATATTGCCATTACATGATGCTCCGCCGAGAGTATGTTTGTAACCTTCACGCCATTCAGTCAAGATAGCGTTCATCTCATCTTGGCCATACATCGGTGGTTGCCATGGTTGTGATATCCAAGAAAACATACCGCCTATAGCGCCTGTCAAAGCACCTGTCGCTGGATTAACAGCACGCATCCAAGCTTCACCAAAACATTCGTCAATATCGAATTGTCCGTTATTACATGCTACAGACCAAACAACAGGCAACTTATTGTCATTTGTCAATCTATGAATATCATCTGTAGAGAAATTAGCCACAGCCCATGTCGTTGGCGTACCATGATTACAATAATTTATCAAGCCTAAGCCCTTGCTATAATCTACAATCATTGCTGGTGCTGCAGGATTGTTAACGTCAGCATAATATTTAGACACATCTGTGTAAGTGTAATTCAACAAGGTATCACGAATAAAATCCATGTGCTCATAGTCGATTTCTCCATAATGACCTTCACCTTCTTTAGCTGCAACGCCAGAAGCTCTTGTCAGCCATGTTGCTGATGCATCAAGATCACGTTCATAATAGATGATTTTATTCACTTGATTTACAGCATCACCTATGGACTTAACAGGAAGACGTCCTACGAGAACTTCCTCGTATTTGTCGTCACCATCCAACATTCCGTAATAGTTATCAGATTTACCTCCGCTCATAGCAAATGGTGGGATATCACTATGTTCACCTACTAAAAGTAGATACACTAGTTCTGGATGTTCGTTATAGTAATTCTGAATATATTGTTTCAAGTTGTTTCCTGTCTCCGACATACCAACCATTGTTGTTGGACGACCTGATATATTTTTCCAATCGACCAAAGGCTGAACGGCTTCCATATATTTATCATGGCATACTATCAACATTTCACCTTCATCTTCCACAAATGCATATCTCTCTTTTGAAGGATAGTTGATGAAACGACGTTTGTATGAAGCATTAGCTTCTGAAACAAGCACATTGTTTCTCTTGCGGTTAAGTTTTATGTTCACGCCATTGTCGCTGACTTTCTTTGCCTCAATTCTGAGATAAGTATAAACACGTAAAGTTTTTGAAACTGGATTATAGGCATAAGGATAAACCATCATATTCTGACCGCGGAAGTCACGAAGGATATATGGGTCACCGAGCACTGCTTGCTGTGCAGGATAAAACGCATCTTGTTGATACATCTCACCGTACTCATAAGGAACATCTTCTGGATTGATTTGACGGCTGAAGTTTCCTTTAGAAGGAGCCACTTCAACATTCTCAAAATCTACATATTCTGATTTAACTACAGACACTTCCATCTCAGCCATATCGCCTATAATCATTGATATTGGATACATAGGAAGATTTGGTGCGCCTTTTATTGGCATGAAAGCCATGCCTTCGCCACTGAGTATCAGCTGCTCACCTTGTGGCGTTTTTACTGTTTGTTTGTAAAAACCTTCTATCTTTACATCAACGACGACCTTCTTTTCTGATGATGAAATCAAGGTCTCTTTTATCTTCGTTGGAGAACTTTTGCTTATTCCAACCCACTCCTGAGCGTTGACAGACAATGCCAACACAAAAGATATTATTGCTAAAAAAGTTTTTTTCATACCTGCTAATTTTTAATCAAAAAAGGGTAAAACTTAGTTTCGCCCTTTTTTTAATCATTATTGAATTATTATTTTGTTGATTGACACTTCGCCATCAGCGATGAGTTTCAAGAAATAAATACCATTATCTACATTTTCAACAGAGATAGTGTTTTCTCCAGATAAATCACCTTTCATCACAACTTGTCCCAAGTTATTCATCAGCTGATATTCATATCTCTGAGAATTCGATTCTATATTGATAACATCATGTGCTGGATTTGGATATATAGAGAATCTGACATTACCGAACTCATCAATGCCATCACCTGAAACTTTCACATTTATTACTTCTGCGCCAGAATGACCACCATTATACTTCACTCTTACTGCATATTCATATTCGCCGTTAGGAACATTTTCGTCAGTATATGTAAGTTCTTCTGTCTCACCAATCAGCTCATTATCTCTATAAATCTGATATCCTAATATTGCACGAGGTGCTTCCCATGTAAGAGTAACATTATTATTTTCGACCTCAGCTTTAAGGTTTTGTACTTGCTCTAAACAATTGACCTCAAACTCACAGTTAACACCTTCCTTGATATTCTTTCCTGAATCATAAATCAATCTGCCATTCTTATATTCTATCACGTATGAACATTCATAACTATTGTATTTTTCTTTAATGAAAGATACTGTGATTGTTGTACCCATCACTACATCTATCTCCTTGACGTACTCTTCACCATCAAAGACTGTAATTGTATCTGTAGGAGTATTATCATCAAACTCAACTTTAATTGCAGATTTACCCCATCCGTCGCCATAGCTATCTTTCAAAGTAAACACTATAGTACATGAATTTTGCAAAACGAAAGAACCTTCTGCAGTTATATCATTATCAGCAGCGAATGTAAATTCCACAGGAATTCTTTCTTCTAACGGACATGATTCGCCGATAGTAACCTCAAAATCAAATGAAGCTGTTTCACCGACTTCTATTGTTTCTATTTCAGCTGTTGTATTTTTTAATGTAACATTTTCATTTGATGCTGCTATTGTCACCACTGCATTTTCAGCCTTGTAGTGACCCATATTTTTAAACTGAGCATGAAGTGTATAAGTACCGCCTGGCTCAAAAGCGTTATCCCATTCAACACCTGCATATTCAATAACAGGGTCGTTTACATTGACAACAAACTTATTATTCCATTCCAAAGTGCCATATTTGATATTAGCAGAAATCACTACAACTTCGCCGTCATTGAGAGACTCGTCAAGGTTAAATGTAAACTCATCAACCAAATCGATGGTTGCACCAGGTGCTACTGAAGTAAATGCAGCTTCTGAATCGATGAATGTAATGAATTCAGAATCGCTTGTCAATGTCACCTTTGCTTCACCTTCAACAGCATCATTACCCACGTTTCTTATTGTCACGCTCATTTTGTTTTCCTTGTTAACAGGATAACTTTCTGGAGCATACGAATATACTGACAAATATGGACCTTCAACTGGCAATGCGAGAACATTCTTGATGTATGGAACACGTTGTGGATGAGTAATTGTTATTGTCACCTCGCCGTCTGTCAACACAGGAGTAATAGGAACATCTACTGAGCCTGATTTTCCAACCATGTCAGCGCCTATCAAAACACCGTCTTTTGTCAAAGCCACGTAAGAAGAAGGGTCTGCTTCCACTGTGTAGAAATCGATTCCCATATTGAGAACCTCTGAATGAGAAACTGTATTTTCTATTGGATTTGTACGATATGGCATCACTGTACCGTCACCGATAGTATGATATGCTTCCCAATAGTATAACAACTCTATTGATGTTGTGGTTTCATAAGATCCGGCATGAGCATTTGCTACAGAAAGGTTTCCGACAAAAGGAACTGATGACAATGAGTTGTACATATCATCTTTCCAGAACATTTCATAAACGCCCTCTTCTGTCTGTGTTGGATTTAACTTTTTACCAAATACATTAGTAGCACCTACTGCGAAATAATAATCTTCATTCCAATAACTTACAGGACATGAACCTATATATCCCCAAGCTCCTTTTTTGTCAGCTCTAATAAATGCTTCACCCAAACAAGGACCTTTGTCTGTTCCCCAGTCGCCTGTCAAGCAGCAGTTACCCATAGCCCAGAAATATTTATCTTCATTAGTAAGATTCTTAACGTCATCAGTAGTAAAAGCAGGATCCGACCAGCCTAACTCAACGCCGTGGGCTGTATAGTTCACAAAGCCAACGCCTTTGTTCATATTATCATAACATCCGTTATATGTTGATGTATATTTGTAAATGTTGTTCATTCCATTAGCCTGGGTAAAGAAGAAGTCTGTCGCATAATTGACAGCAGGCGCACCAACCTTTGAATTCCACCAATCATCAACACCTGCAATAAACAAAGCATCACTCAAATATGAAGGATCTGGCATTGTGTATTGTTCATATTGAAGAACTTTCTCTACAAGAGATTCCAATTCTTCCACTGTCTCGCAGCTCATTCTGCTATAATAAATATCTGGGAAGATATCTTCATCCATACATGCATAATACAAGTCTGTTACTTTTGATGTCTCTTGACCCATCATCAAGCTTGGAGCTACAAGATTTCTATCACCTACAACAACAAGGAATGATGGTTTAACTGCTTCGTATTGTTCCTTGACATACGACTTGATAACTGATGATGTCGTTGTTGATTCAACATACTTAACGTCAATATAGAATCCTTTTTGGGTCTTCCATGCGAGCCATGGCTGAAGAGCTTCCTCAAACATACTGTTAGCTACGACAGTCATATAAACTGGAGTTCTATACATGTCTTCGTGTTCATCAAAAACATCAGCAAGTGTTCTTGAGTTGTATAACTGCTTGTAAACAACATCATAATATGGACTATATGAATCAAGCAAAGTTTCTTCTGTCAACTCAACATCTGCGCCTTCAAAGTCAACTTCAAAATTGATGTCGTTAAAAACACGGATTGTGTTGCTTGATGGGTTGTAGCTTATTGGCTCTACTTGCAACGAAGCGATTTGTACGCCGCGCATTGTTCCGAGAATTTCCACTTTTACTTCTGGAGCATTAGCGAAAAATCTTGTCTTGTATGCATCTTTGTTATATTGGAAAACAACATCTTCAACCTTTGTATCTTTGCTGTAGGATGGTTGTTGTGGATAAACTCTTTCGATGCCATAATCGCTGAGTTTATAATCTGTTGTGCTGTATGTAGCGATTTTGACAGATGGAGTAGCTCCGAAAGGAACTGCTATAAGTTTCTTTGTGATTGGCAATGATGGAGCACCTATTTCACCACAAGCGACAGCATCAGCAAGGATAAGTCTTGAGAAATTTCCATGTTCGGTTTCAATGAGTTCGGTTTCAATTGCGTTATAAGAGATTGTAGTTTCAAAACCATTCAAAGATGATTCTAAAAGCTGAGTAGCGCCTCTGTAATTAGAGTTCAATTCAATACGAGCTTGTGCATAAAGGCTTACATTCATAATCATAGCCAGACACAAAATCATAACTTTTTGAAAAATAGAATTTTGCATTTTTTTCATTTGGGATAATTTTAGTTATATTTTCAATTTATTTTCTTTATTAAATCTCATTTCTCTTTCTGATATAAGACATTATTTCACAAGAAAAACAAGCTTACAAATTTATGATTTTTTTTGCTAACATTTCCACTTATCCACAAATATTAATTATTAATTATAAAATAAAAAAATAAAGAAGGCCTTTTGAACCTTCTTTACTCGTAAAAATATAAAACAACATTCATTATCTCTTCAAAATGCTTCTGTACAGATTACTGTCATCAAGCACTTCCATTGCTTTTTTAATCGTCTTATCTTCTTGCAAGACAACTTGATAATAATTTTCCATATCCCATTCGTTACGAGCTATCAAAGCTTTAAGCTGTAACTTGATAAGAGGCGCAGAGCGTTCATACTGTTCCTCGTTCCATGTAACGCCTTCTTTCTCAGCAAACTTTCTAAAGTCTGCCATCATCGAATCGGAGACATTAAACTCTAAATTAAACCTATCAAAATCAACATACTGACTTAATATTTCGCTTCTATTTGCCATAACATATTCTACGGTAAATTTATTAAAGACACCCTTTCTAACCAAGTCGGTATATAATTTCGTCGAGTATGTCGTATCTACTGGCATAAAAATATCTGGCATAATACCACCGCCGCCATATACAGTCCTGCCACTTAACAAAGTAGAATATTTCAGAGAATCAGGGAATTGAATACTATCAGAATGATAAAACTCACCATGTTCCATACGTTTTGTCATCTCCTTGAAATAATCTTCAGAGCCTTTGTCGTAAGCACGTTGTATGCATCTTCCCGTAGGAGTATAATATCTTGCTGTTGTGAGACGAACCACAGAACCATCAGCGAGGTTGAAAGGTCTCTGTACTAAACCCTTACCGAAAGAACGTCTGCCGATAATCACGCCTCTGTCCCAATCTTGTATCGCACCGGAAACAATTTCACTTGCAGAGGCTGAACCTTCATCAATCAATATCACAAGTTTACCATCTGTGAATGTGCCATTTTTATCTGTCTTGAAGACCTGCTTTGGACTTTTATCACCTTCGGTAAAAACTATGTCTAAATCTTTTTTAAGAAACTGATTGCTCAACTCAACAGCGATATTAAGATAACCGCCGTTATTACCTCTTAAGTCCAATATCAAAGACTTCATTTTCTTTGCTTTAAGCTCAGCCAAAGCAGCGTCGAATTCTTCCATGGAAGTCTTGGCAAAACGATCTAGTTTGATATAACCTATCTTCTTGTCGAGCATAAAAGAAGCGTCAATGCTATTCAACGGAATCTTATCTCTAACAACTTCAAAGTCAATCAGCTCATCACTATTACCACGTTTAATTCCGAGTACGACTTTCGTTCCTTTCTCGCCTCTCAAATGCTTCGCCACATATTCGTTATCAACCTTTTTTCCAAAAGCGTCCTCACCGTCAATCTTGACGATTTTATCGCCTGCCATAATGCCGACTTTATCAGAAGGACCGCCCGACACTGGCGACACAACCAAGATTGTATCCTGAAAAATTTGGAAGGTCACGCCAATTCCTTCAAAACTACCTTCTAAAGGCTCGTTAGCTTTCTGAACATCCTTCTTTGAGATATATGCCGAATGAGGATCTAATTCCTTGAGTATTGTAGTGATAGCCTCATCTGTCACAGCCTCGAAATTTGCAGTATCTACATAAAAATTATCAATCAGATAATAAATGGTAGACAATTTTTGAACCGCCGTCTTCGAATCAATTTTAATATCTTTATCAATACTTTGAGCACTCAACAAAGAATGAGCAGAAACCAAAACGACGAATAATAACAATTTAATGTATTTCATACTTTTTCTATTTTTAACAACACCGAATCAAAATTGTTCACTCCTAACTCCTACCCCTCACTGTCGAATGATATCGAAATGATTATCTTCATACAACCTTATGATTGTAGAAGCCTTAGGTTTTGTAAGCACATCATGATACAGCTGAACCACGTAATCCACAGATGACTTTATCTGGTCAGTAATTTCCACATATATAGAAGGAGCTTTGTCGCCAGCGAGATTCGCTGATGTAGATGTAATTGGTCGTCCAAGCTTATGAATCAAAGCCTTGCAAAAATCATTGTCGACCACACGAATACATATAGTACTGTCTGCCGACACATTTTTCGCCAGTCCTTTCGACTCGGAATAAACTATGCTCAAGGGATTTTTAGCAGCCTTGATGATATCTGGCGCGATTGGAGGGAAATTATTCACATACTCTTTCAACATCTCCACACTATCGACAAGCACAATCAAGCCCTTGCCTTTTGAACGTTCCTTGATATTATAAATCTTCTCGACAGCATCGTAATTAGTAGCGTCGCAGCCTATTCCCCAAATCGTATCTGTCGGATATATAATAACTTTACCTTCTTGTAACAACTCACAGCATTTATTTACTTCTGCATCAAAATTATTCATAAAGCATCATTTTTTATTTGCAACAAAAATAATTTTTTTTTGATAATTGTCAAAAGACAAAGAGGCAAAGTTTCTCAGTTTTTTATTAAATTTGCAACTTACTTTAAAACGAATCCTGACATGTGGATATTTGTAATCGCGATATTTCTAGGACTCTGCTATGCTTCGCTTCTATACATCTTCAACAAGAAGCAGCATTATGGCAAAACTTTAACAATATTATTATTCATCTTAAGATGCTTTGCCACAAGCTTACTCGTTACTCTATTTTTCAATCCGTCCTTTAAGGTAAAAAGAACAAGCATAGAAAAATCAACAATAATTGTTGCACAAGACAACTCTACTTCATTGATTCTCACCAAGGATTCAAGTTTCTACAAAAACAATTATCCTCATCTTCTCGATTCATTGACTGATAACCTCAGCAAGAAATATACTGTCGACAAATATCTCTTCGGAAACAAAACAAGAGAATTTGACAGCATTGATTATCAAGATTATTATACCGACATAAACGACGTCTTAAAAAATATTAAGAAAAACTATTACAAAAAAAATGTAGGAGCGGTCGTTCTATTATCCGA
>JAZRNQ010000168.1:0-7974 GCA_045648285.1 Bacteroidales bacterium
AACATTGTCAATTATAGTGTCTGATTCTGATGTGATTTTCACATATCCTACATTCCAAAAATTGTTGTAATTATAATACCACTCAGCACCAACTGGAGCGAATTCCGTTTGTGCTTTCAGATTATACGAAACTACAAGCAGCAATAATAGAATTATTAGATTTTTTATTTTCATATTTCTAATTTTTAATTTACTAAATAAATGCAATTAGAGATAAAAGACATAGTTTCCTATGCCTTTTATATAATGAACTTGTTTTTCCCTAATATTTGTAGCCTGGTATTCATAGGTCTTTTCTTGGCATAACACTTATAATCTCAGATAACAATTCCATCGTATACGGTGAAGTATCCGTAATAGATATCTCCATTGTTTAAAACGATGTCAATTCTGTAATATCCAGCATCTGAAATATAATAGCAAGAAGTGTTAGGGCTGGACATGATGTGGTCAATTTCAACAATGGCTCCGTTGGAATCCCTAACCATAATCTGTGCAATGCCAACATTCTGCTGTATGCTAATGGTTAGCATGTGACTAGTGATGTCTACTGTGACAGGAGACTGTCGCAATTCCGTGCCATTGGTAGTATTGTCATACTTGTTAATTAAATTAACATTTTCTAACATTTCCTTTTGTTTGGCTTCAGTTCCCAAAAAAACAAACAATACAAATAAAATCAATAATGTTTTCTCTTTCATAGCTATATTTTTTTTGTGATATTACAAAGTTATACTATGACTATCCTTTTGTCAAGAAAAAAAAGTTCTCATTTTTAGGCACAACCAAATACTGATTTACAAATACATACACATTTATAACACAAAATTAAGACAAAAAAAAAGACATCACTTCATGGCAACATCTCTACTACTATCTTCTAAACCTATACCTCACAGTAAGCTCGTCTTTATCAGGTTCGGGCACATCCCAATAAGGCTTCTGCGTCTCAGGATCAATGTCATCGTCAGTGTCAAAATCAGTGTCAAAATCAGTGTCAGAGTCAATGTCAGTGTCAGCGTCTCTTTGCGGACCTTCATTCTTATAAAATATCGCAAGCACTATCCCCATGACGAAGCCGCTTAGATGTCCTTCCCATGAGATATTGTTTTCTATGGCATATTTAGGATACAGTCCCCAGACAAGGCTTCCATATAAAAACACCACGACTAATGATATTATTATCAATCTTTTATTTCTTCTTATAAAACCGCTAAGCATGAGGAAAAACGTGAGCCCGTACACCAAACCGCTAGCTCCTATATGGACGCCGCCACGCGCTCCGCACCATGTCAATAATCCGACGGAGAATATTAATATAAGGAGTATCTTGTTTGCTAAAGGACGATAGAAATAATACAAGGAAGTTCCTAAGACGAGCATCGGGAAAGTGTTTGCGAAGAGATGTTCCCAATCGCCGTGTATGAAATGAAAGAGAATTATTCCTGGTATGCCTTCAGGGCTGACAGGCTTCACACCAAGAAAAGAAAAATCAAGATGAAAAACAGTCTCAATGATTTTCACCAGCCACATCAGCGCTACTAATATCAGAGGGATGATTGAGCTGGCAATGAGAAGCCGTTTGTCGTCTTGATTTTCCATATATTAGGTCAACAGACTACAGTCAACGGACAACAGACTTTGTCCATAACATAATTATGCATACTCAAGGACTGTTGACTGTTGTCCGTAGTCCGTTGTCTTAATTAGTTTTAAACTTATACTTAATTTCCTTAAGGTCTTCGTTTGCCTTAGCGATTTTCTTCTTGAGACCTTCTTTGTAGTCAACTACTTTCTTAGCTATCTCAGCGTCAGCTGTTGCAAGGATTTGAGCTGCGAGTATCGCTGCGTTGAGAGAAGCGTTGATACCTACTGTAGCGACAGGGATTCCTGGAGGCATTTGTACTATTGAGAAGAGAGCGTCCATTTCCATGTTAGTCTTCACTGGGATACCGATGACTGGTATTGGAGTCATAGCAGCGATGACGCCTGGGAGGTGAGCTGCCATACCGGCGGCTGCGATGATGACTTTAATGCCGCGTGCTTGTGCGCCGCGTGCGAATTCTTCAACTAACTCTGGAGTGCGGTGTGCGCTCAAGGCATTCATCTCAAAAGGAATACCCATCTCGTCTAAAAATTTGATGCCAGCTTCTAAAACAGGAAGGTCTGAAGTGCTTCCCATGATGATACTTACTATTGGATTCATATTGTTATGCTTTTTTGCAAAGATAATAAAAATGGCTAATGGCTAATGGCTAATGGCTAAAGTTTTTTTACTAAGGCTATTGACTGTTGGCTGTTGAACTTTATTAATAAAAAAGTCGTGAAGAAATTATCTCCACGACTTTAGTTCAAAAGCTAAAAGCCAAAGGCCTTAGTTTATTTGATTTTCTTCTCGATTACTTGAAGAACTTCTTTATTATCAGTATTTGCAACGTAAGCGATGATATAACATTGATCTGCGTTATAAGCTTCGTCCAAAGTAACTGAATAAGACTTAGTGATTACTTCTTCTGGAGCGAGTGCTGCTGTATTGATTTCTTCTCCCCATGTGCCGTTTAAAGTCTTACGGAAGACATGACGATGTACGAAATTTTCGTCATCACCTGTTGGCAAAAGTTGTTTTCCAACGATGCTATCTTCCATAATACATACTGTAAGGCTGTATGTATCTGGTAATTCAACCAATGCTTTAGAAGAGATGTCAACTTTCAAGTTGCGTGTAGCCTCATCGTATTCAACATTTGAAGCCATACCAACAGTAGCTTCTTCTTGAAGAGCGCTTGCAACAGCATCAGTCCATTCTGTTGAAGGGAAAGCATAAACGCCACCGTTGAGCTTACGGTTTACTGTACCGATAGGGTTGCTATCGAAGCCGAAGAAGCTGTACCATGCGTCACCTTCTGTTGTCTTGAAGTTAGGATAACCGCCGATAGGAGTTGACAAGAAACCTGAGTGAACACCGAGAACAACAACGCTATGTCCGTATTGTTTTTGTAATCCTAATGCAATTTCACCTGCAGCTGGACAGTTGTTACATCTAACACCCGTGTAATCTTCTAAGAGAACGCATTTAGATGTTGTGAAGTCACCTGTCTCACCTGGTTGTACAGGAGGTGTTGTACCGCCATTATTTTTGATGTAATCTTGTTCGTCAATAACATCACATGCAATCATTCCCATCATTAAGAATGAAACTGCTAATATGCTTAATATTTTCTTCATCTTTTAATTATTTAGAATGATGTTGTAATTGATAATGAGAAACCGCTTGAAGCAGGGACAACGCGACATACACCGCCGACGCAGACCATACCTTCGCTTTGACGACCACCAGTGAGAACTATTCTTGTTGATTCTTTGATGTAACCTACAGAAGCTGTGTAGTAATGGTCGCGGTTGCCAGCGATTGGGTTGCCGTAGTTGTATTTGTCAGCTACAGAAACGAACCATTTAGGAGCGATAGTATATTCAACTAAAGCAGCTGCCCAGTTACCTCTTTTCTTATAAACGTCTTCGTGACCGAATGTAGATTCTTCTGTTGTGTTGCCTCTGTTGATATTATCCCACAAATGTTGTAATTCAAAACGAATGCTTTGTTTGCTTGTGATTCTGTATGACAAGTCAACGAAAGCGATGTTAGCTTTTACAACAGGAGCTCCTGGGTGGTTTTCGATGATGTCCATATCGTAATACAAGTTAATGTATTGAGCGATAAGTTTCCATTTCTTGTTCAAACGTCTTTCAAGCTCGATGTTAAAATCGTGGAAGAACTTACGGTCGCCGACAGCAAAGAATGGAGAGGTGTAACCCAATGTTCCGCTGTTGCCTGCGATATGTGTAGGAGCTTCTTGACCTTCTGCTAATATGTAATTTCTCTTGATGTCATTAACCATGCTGAAGTCAGCAGTGATTTTTGTTCCATATTTACCACCGATGATAGTGTTCTTTGGGATTGTGTAGTTGACTTGCAACTGCATTGCCATTTCACCGAGAGGTTGTGTAGCGTATGAATAGATTGCTGGAAGGCTGTGTGTATGAGTATAGTTGATTGGAGGGATGAAGTTGATATCCAAATCGTTCTTCACGCCTTTGTAATCTGACTTGAAGCTCATATTGTCAACACGTTTAACCTGAGCGATAACGCCAAAGCCTTTTTGAGAATATGATAAAGAAGCGAGAACAGCTTGACCAGCATTGAATGTATAGTTATTGAATGCTGAAGGGTCATTGATCTTATATGCATATTCTGTTGTGAATGCAAAACGACCATAGCCTAAGTTGATACGAGCATCGTATGCACCAACGTTTTCAGGGATTGTATAAGTTGTGTTGGTATTCTTTTGGTATTTACTTACGAAGCTACCGCCAACTGTTGCTCTGAATTTAGTGCTATTCAAAGCTTCGAAGCTTTGGTTGAGATCCCATTCGCCGTCGATACCACGAACGACACCTCTTTTAGCAGCATCGCCGTAATCAACCCAATACAATCTTTGTTTACCGAATAAAGCTTTCAAAGTAACGCCTGCTGCTGGACGATAGATGACTCTCATACCACGAAGTGCATTATCAAAGCCTAATGCCCATTCTTCGTAAGTTCTGAAGATGAAACCATTACCGAATTGGTCGTAGATATCACCGAGAGTAACAGCTACTGTACCATTATCGTATGATGCATAGTAGTTAGCGATACCGAAGCCTTGTAATCTTGTATCGAAACCAGATAATGGAGTTTGGAAAGCCTCATAACGAATACCGGCTGTAAAATTACCTAATGAATAGTTAATTTTACCGAAACCATTGAGACCAACTTTTTGACCTTTTATAGTTTCTGAAGTGATGCCGATAGCTTCGTCAACTCTATAATATTGTCCGTCAATTTGGAAACTGCCGTTTACTTGAGCGTTTTCAACTTGAGCGAACAATGCTGTGGCACAAAATACAAATGCCAACGATAATAAAATACGTCTCATTGTTCAGAGATTTTTTTGTTATTATTCAACGAGTTTTAAAATTTCTTCGTAGAGTTCTTCTTCAGCACCTTCGAAGTAACCAGTGTGTTGGTAAACCATTTTGCCGTTACCGTCGAATAAGAATGTGTGAGGAGGATTGCTTACGTTCATAGCTCTTGCTAAGTCTTTGTTAACGTCTAACAAAACGTCGAATTCCCAGCCTTTACCTTCTACGAAAGGTTTGATACGTGGAGTTGAACGTGAGTCGTCGATAGAAACAGCGAAAATCTTAACGCCTGTTTCGTCTTGCCAGTCTTGGTAAATTTCGCTCAATGCATTGTGTTCTTTAACGCATGGTCCGCACCATGTAGCCCAGAATGTCATAACGAATGGTTTGCCATCGTTTTGTAATTCTGTGATGTTGATTGTTTCGCCATCGAGGTTCTTAAGTGATACGTTTGGCAAATCTGATTGAGCCTTAGCGCCTAAGAAAAGAACGCTTAAAAACAATAATACTAATGTCTTTTTCATAGTTTAATTTAATTAAGGTTATACAATATATACTTCTAATAATTTACATTCTTCGTTTGTTGAAATGATGTCGACATTGTTAACGACATTTGGAACGAGGATACATTCGCCAGCTTTAACTAACTCTGTTCCACCCTCGTAAGACAAGATAAAACTTCCAGAAACGCTCATCAAAATCACGAAAGAGTCTAATTCTGAATAGTCTTTCTTCAATGCAGCTTCTGGGTCAAGCTTAATCAAGTTTGTTGTGAAATAAGGACAAGTCACTAAGTTGACAGTAGAGTTCTTGATTTTCTTGTCATATTTGACTTTGCCGCTGTCTTCCTTCTTGAAGTTGATTGTAGCGAGAGCCTCGTCGATGTGCAACTGGCGTTGCATGCCATAACGGTCTATTCTATCCCAATCGTAAACGCGGTATGAAGTGTCGCTTGTCTGCTGAATCTCAGCTACCATACAACCAGCGCCGAGAGCATGGATTTTTCTTGCAGGGATAAAGAAAGTGTCATCGTTTTTAACTTTCTCGTAGTTAAGCATATCGCCTACAGTCTTGTCTTTGATAGCTTGTTCGAATTCCTGTGGAGTGACATCTTTGTTGAAACCAGAAACGAGACTAGCGTCTTTTTCTGCGTTCATGACATACCACATCTCAGTCTTGCCGTTGTGCAATCCTATCTCTTGAGCTAACTCATCGTCAGGATGAACTTGAATAGAAAGGTTATCAAGAGGGTCGATGATTTTCACTAACAAAGGGAATCTCTCTCCAAATCTGTTAAACACCTCATCACCAACTAAATCACCCATAAATGTTTCTATAAGGTCATTGAGTTCATCACCAGCAAAATCGCCGTTGGCAACTATGCTGTTCTGACCTTCGAGACCTGAAAGAAGCCAAGCCTCACCGCAGTTCATCAAATCTCCAAAATCTTGATTCAGAACTGTTTTAATGTGTTGTCCTCCCCATATTTTTTCAAAATATGCAGGAGTAAATTTTAAAGGATATAAAACACTCATTAACGTTAATTTAAGGTACAAAGATAATACTTTTCTTTTTTGTTGAAATATTAAAGTTCTTAAAAAATTATTTTTACCTTTGAAGCAGATTGTATAAGTTGCTAAGTTACTAAGGTACTAAGTTGTTAAGATGATGGTATACAAACAACTCAGTAACTTAGCGACTCAGCAACTCAGTAACTAAAAAAAAAGATGAAAACACTTGAAAAACTTAGAGATAAATTGAATAAAAACGCCGAATTATCGGGTCAGGAAAAAGAGACGAATAAGATTATAAATAAGTTTCTAGAGAAGACAAATCCCGATGTTCATTATAAGAATGTTGGCGGCTACGGCATAATCGCAATATATAAAGGTGTTGAAGAAGGCAAGAATATTTTATTCCGTGCCGACATCGACGGACTTAATATTCCTTTGGGTCAACAGACAACGGACAACAGACAACAGTCAGTGTCAAAAACCAATGGTCAACAGTTTACGGTGCCTGAGCTTGTCGAAGGCAAAGATCAACGCTTCGACAAGCTCAGCGACCGAAAAGTTCAAAGTTCAGAGTTCAAAGTTCAGAGTCAATACTCCCATCGCTGCGGTCACGACGGACATGCCACGATTTTATGTGGACTCGCTATGCGTTACGGGAAGAAACGTCCAGAAAAAGGCAACGTGATTCTTCTTTTTCAACCAGCAGAAGAGACAGGCGAAGGCGCGTTGGCTGTCATCAACGACCCATTATTTAAGGAGATAAAAGTCGATATGGCTTTTGCCTTGCACAACCTTCCTGGTTTTGCCAAACATCAGATTATCTTGAGAAAAGGATGCTTCGCCTCAGCCTCACAAGGCTTGGAACTCATCTTCGACGGAGCTACATCACACGCCTCGCAGCCAGAGAAAGGCAACAACCCACAGCGCGTAATCACGACTCTGCTCGATGCCTTCCAGAAGAAATACGAAAATCTTAAAAGAGACAAATATCATACAACCCTCACAGTGACACACGTCGCTATCGGAGAAGAGACTTTCGGCGTTACTCCAGGACATGCAGAGATTTGGCTTACGCTGAGAAGTCAGGATGACAGCGCATTAAAACAATTGACCGACAGCACGATTGCATTATCGGAATACGTTGCTAAAGAATTCAAGTTGAAGTTTTCTCACAGCATACACGAAGCCTTTGCCGCGACGATAAACTCCAGTCGAGAGACAGAACTCGTTGAGCAAGCGGCTAAAGATTTAAAGTTGTCTGTCAACAACATAAAAGAACCATTCCCGTGGTCAGAAGACTTCGGACGTTTCGGAAGCATCTGTCCGGTATGCCTCTTTGGTCTGGGCAGCGGTTTTGAACACGAACCTCTTCATAGTCCAGTTTATGACTTCGAAGAGGAGATTATTGATACTGGAGTTGAGGTGTTTTATCAGTTAGGAATTGAGGGTATGAGGAATTGAGGAGTTGAGGGTATGCCCTGAAAGGGCGAAACAAATATAG
>JAZRNQ010000169.1:0-15447 GCA_045648285.1 Bacteroidales bacterium
CAAACAACTGCCAATTGTAAATTATAAATTGTACATTATCAACGTTTTACCCCCCCCGTAAATTTTATAAAACACTTGCTTTTTTGAAATAAAATTATAAACTTTGCGGAGAGAGTTAAGAATTAGGAATTGGAAATTAGGAATTAGGAATGAATGTAGAGACGCGTCAATGTAACCATAAAAATAAACACACATTGACACGTCTCAAAAAGGAATAATGAACTTTGCGCTCCTCTGCGTCACTGCGAGAGAAAAAAGCATACCCAAAGTCTGTTGTCCGTTGACCGTTGTCTGTTGACTTAATAAATAAAACCATGAAAAAACTACTACTTACAATCACGCTTCTCCTCTGCGGAATGACACTTTTCGCACAGAAAAACGAATCTATTGTCAATATTGAGGTTATCGTTTCTGATAATCAAGGCAATGTCTTGAAAGACGTGGCTATTTATAACTCTAAAAACAAGCTCATCGGTATTACGAATCATGAGGGTATTACCTGGATTACATCTCGTTTCAGCGATGCCATAATTTTCTCTCATCTTAGCTTTGAACATAAAATCATCAAGATTTCTGAATATGAAGATATGTATGAGGAAGAGTTCAACAACTTCAAAATGATAGTGAAAATGGAAGCAAAATCATACGTGCTTCCTGAAGTGACCATCGTTGAAAACGCACCTCAACTCGCATATAAAAATAAGGAAGTTTGGGTGCTAGATTATTCCGTTGATGAAAAAGGAATAATGGTAGTGACTACAGACGGCAAAGAATCGAACCTTATACATCTTGGCTTTGAACAAGACACGATTTCAATAAAGAAGATTGATAAAAAACTCGACATTCTGTTCAGGGATATTCTTTATCAAGACCTTTTCGGCAATACTCACCTTATGTCTCTTGATTCTGCCTTTCAGGTTTATTCCGAGAAAAACAATCTTGAGCTTCTCTATGGCGTGACTCTTGAAAAACATAAATCTACATTTGCTAATCTTTATGCACTGACAGACAGCATAATAGTTACGAGAAAAGAGTTTTACAGCGGACAGGAAGTCGTGTATTTCATGACAAACAGAAATAATGGCAGAACAGAAGTTCTATGCGATGTTTATGGTTCGTCACTTCAGATGGCAAAGAACTGGCATATTGACAATATACGTCTGAAAAGGGTAACTGCTTATGATAATGAAATTACGGCAAATCATCCTAATTACGAGAGACCTATGGAACGTGATGATTTTGAAGCGGATATGATAAAACGCCTAATGCTTCAGGAAATTTATGTTCCTATATTGAATGTCGATGACAAGATTTATATCTTCGACTTCCAGAAAGATTATGTTTATAAATATGATAATGAAGGTAAATATCTTGGCAAGAAAGAAATCAGTTTTCATCTTAAAAGCAAATACGCTAGGAGAGACGCTCCTGGCAATCCGTGGGATAAAAAACTTATTTACGACAAAGCAAGAAAAGAATGTTACGCTCAATTCACCAGCGACGGTACCGTGACCTTAAAGAAAATAGACTTAGAAAGCGGAAACGTCATCGCGACATACGTTCTCGACGACCATTATTTCCCAGAAAACATTCAAGTGTATGACGGAACAGTTTATTATCAGTTCATCGACAGCAGAATGACATTCGGCAAAGACTGCAGAAGTCTGTATAAGATGAAACTTTTTTAATTGGAACTGAGGATTTATGGAATTGAGGAACTGAGGAATTGAGGAGTGTTTGGTAATGTCATAATAAATGTAGTGACGTATCAATTACACCTTAAAAATCAACAATATGTAATTGCTGCGTCTCATGAATTGGGGGGGGTGAAAACGGAAAACTGAAAATGGAAAATTGAAAATTAACTTTCCATTTTCAGTTTTCAATTTTCAATTAAAATGTCTTTGCGTCTCTGCGCGCGAAAAAAAATCCCGTAAAGAACATTCTGCATCTCTACGGGATTTTATCTTGGTGACTCGGTGTCTCAGAGTCTTGGTGTCTTATTCCAAATATGTGTATCCGTACAATCCTGATCTGTAGTTAGACAAGAATTCTTTTCCTTCTTCAACGGTAATCTTGCCTTGTTTAACACAGCTTGTCACCCATGATTCAACTGTTCTAACCAATTTCTTTGGACTGTATTGTACATATTCCAAAACTTCAGCTACGGTCTCACCGTCAATAATTTGGTCGATGTAATAACCTTTTTCATCAACAGTGACGTGAACGGCATTGGTGTCGCCAAATAAATTGTGCAAGTCGCCGAGGATTTCTTGATATGCACCAACCAAAAATACTCCAATATAATATGGGTCTTTTGAGTTCTTGTTATGTACAGGCAAAGTATGTGTCTGATTTCTAGTTGTTACGTATGAAGAAACCTTACCGTCAGAGTCACATGTGACATCTTGTAATGTAGCCATTCTGCTTGGCTGTTCGTCCAATCTGTGAATTGGGATGATAGGGAAGATCTGATCTATAGCCCAAGCATCTGGCAATGACTGGAACAATGAGAAGTTGCAGAAATATTTGTCTGCCAATAATTTAGGCAAGCTGTTAAAATCTTCTGGGATACGTTTTAATTCTGAAGTCAACTGATTGATTTCTCTTGCTATTGACCAGAACAATCTTTCCACTTTAGCTCTTGACTTGATATCCAAAAGTCCGAGGCTGAACAAATCCAAGGCTTCTTCTCTGATTTGTTGAGCATCGTGCCATGTCTCAAGCATCGATGATTGTTTATTTGTAAGCTTATCCCAAGCTTCGTTAAGTTCGTGAATCAATTCATGGTCGTCTTCTAAAATATCCTCATTTTCATCCCATTCTGGCAATGAAGCTGTTTCAAGGACTTCAAAAACAAGCACTGAGTGATGAGCTGTCAAAGCACGTCCTGATTCTGTAATTACGTTAGGGTGAGGAAGGTCGTTTTTGTCACAAGCATCTGCTACGGAGAATATTACGTCGTTAACATATTCTTGAATGCTATAATTGACGCTACTTGCGCTACTTGAACGTGAACCGTCATAGTCAACACCTAAGCCGCCACCGACGTCAACGAATTCAATGTTGAATCCCATTTTATGTAATTGAACGTAGAACTGAGCAGCTTCTCTCAAAGCAATCTTAATGCTTCTAATCTTAGTCACTTGACTTCCAATATGATAGTGAACGAGTCGTAAACATTCTTTCATATTGTTCTTTTCAAGATATTCGAGAGCTTCAAGCAATTCTGATGTTGTCAAACCGAACTTGCTTCCGTCGCCACCTGATTCTTCCCATTTGCCGCTACCAGAACTTGCAAGTTTGATTCTTACACCTATGCTTGGAGTGACTTTCAAACGTTTTGCAACGCGTGTAATGAGTTTTAATTCATTGAGTTTCTCAACAACGATGATGATTGTTCTGCCCATCTTTTGTGCAAGAAGAGCCAACTCAATAAAACTTTCGTCTTTATAACCATTACAGATAATCAACGAGTTAGTATCTGTATTTGATGCAATGATAGCATGTAACTCTGGTTTAGAACCTGCTTCCAAACCGATATTGAATTTCTTTCCGTGGCTTACGATTTCATCCACGACAGGACGCATCTGATTGACTTTGATAGGGAAGACGATGAAGTTCTTTCCTTTGAATTCATATTCTTCAGCGGCTGACTTAAAACATGAATTGATGGTTTCAATACGAGTGTCGATGATGTCTGGGAAACGTATCAACATTGGAACTGAAACATCACGAAGTTGTAATTCATCAACCAATTCGCGTAAATCTACAGAAGCACAACCTTCTCTTGGAGTAACGACAACATTTCCTTTATCATTGATAGAGAAATAGTTGACACCCCAGTTATTAATGTTGTAAAGTTCTGCTGAATCTTCAATGCGCCATTTTCTCATAGTTCTTGTTTACTTTTTTGTTAAAAATAAATTCAATTACACGCTCATTTAAAATGAGTTGCAAATCTAATAAAAAAAACACATTATTCATACTAATAATGAAAATTTGTTACTTCGTTTTCAAATAAATTTAACGTCTATCGAACCATATCGTAATTTCATTGTTTATCAGCAAAAATGAATAGATTATGAAAAGAACTAAATTTATTTATGCAGTCTTAAGTGCGATGTTTATTTTTCCTCATTTCGCAAAGGCACAAGATGAAATTATCATCACAAAAAAACACAATCATCATCATGGTGAGTTATTGATTATCAACAACGATGCTTCTCACGACAGCACTTATGTCATTATTTTTGAAGAGAATGCTCCTGAGAGATTCAATGCTCCGAAAACTCCATCTTTTGGCTTTATGAGTAAAGACCAGAAATACTTGATGGGTATCGGCGGCTATGTTAAAGGAACTATCTCCATGGACTTCAAGGGTGCAATCAACGACCCAGCTTATTTTACAACTTCTGCAATTCCAATCAACCCAGCTCCTGGTAATGGCGAGTTATTGCAATTCAATGCTAATCAAACGAGTTTATTCTACAATCTTGTCTCTCTTTCTGACAAGAAATCTAAATTCGGCGCATACGTCAATATGAATTTTAGCGGACAAAACTATGCTCCTGAGATACAAGACGCTTACGTCACTTACGGCGGCTTACTCATTGGTAGAACCACTAGTTTATTCACTGACGCAGCTGCAATTCCTCCAACCATCGACAGCGAAGGTCCTAACGGCTTGACTTACAAAACAAATAATGTATTCAACTTTAGAAGTCACTGGGGAAGAGGCAACCGCTTCAGTGCTGGATTGGGTCTCGAAATGCCATCGACTGATTTCACTACATCTAATGCACAAAGTGTTACTAACCAATTTATTCCCGACTTTCCTTCATATATCCAATATGCTTGGGGAAATGGAAATAATAGCCATATCAGATTGAGCAGTATTATTCGTAACGTAAACTATCGTAATAATATTCAGGATAAGAATGACATAATCTCTACTTACGCATGCCAACTTAGTGGTTTAGTGACTATTAAACATAAATTAGTTTTCTATTACCAATTCGCTTACGGCAGCGGCATCACTACATACATACAAGATGTAAGCGGCTTGAAATTGGACTTTATGCCTAACAACATCGTTGACAAACAAAATGATAAAGCAGGCAAATTAGATCATGTCAAGTCAATGTCATACTACGCTGGCTTACAATATAACTTCAACCCAAGAACATTCGTGTCATGCACATTCAGTCAAGTCGATATTGATGTACCTGATAATTACGACAATACAGATTTATACAAAGAAGGTTACTACTTGGCAACCAACTTCTTCTGGTATGCCAGACCTAACGTTCAATTCGGCGCAGAATATCTTTATGGCAAAAGGGTTGACCAGAATAACCAATCCGGTAACGCTAACAGAATACAAGTAATGCTACAATATAACTTCTGATAAGTTTGGTTAATTAATGTTTTTTTCATGATTAGGCTGTTCGTTTGAGCAGCCTTTTTTGTATGTTTGCAAAAAATAATTAACAATGAAACTGATAATAGATTGCGGTTCCACAAAAGCTGATTGGGTCATTTTAAATGGGAAAGAAGTTGTTTCAAAATTCCAGACAGAAGGCTTTAATCCTAATTATACCGATAAAAATACGATTTCAAGTATAATTTTAGATAATCAACCTTATAAAACTTATATTCAAGAAATTACAGAAATATATTTTTATGGAACAGGATGCGGAAATCAGGAGAATTGCAATCTCATAGATGACATTTTCAAATCAGCTTTTCCTCATGCAAACACATCCGTGACACATGACTTAATGGCAGCTTGTCACGCGCTTTTTGGCGACAAAGAAGGCATTTCCTGTATCTTAGGCACCGGTTCTCATTCTTGTCATTATAACGGAAAGGAAATTATAAATAAAGCAGTTTCTTTGGGCTACATAATAGGAGACGAGGGTAGTGGAAACCACATCGGAAAGCAGCTACTGCGAGATTATTTTTACAATAAAATACCTACTGAATTATCTGAAAAATTTGAAGCAGAATACGATATAAATATCGCTTCAGTTATTGATAATATCTATCATAAATCGCAAGTTTCCAAATATTTAGCATCATTATCAAGATTTGCATACGAAAACAAAGAACACGATTACATGAAAGCAATCTGTTCAAAATGCTTTGACGAATTCATTGAATATTTCATTTTAAAATATGAAACATCGAAAGATTTGGAAATTGGATTCGTTGGTTCTATAGCTTATTACTTCCAAGATTTATTATGCGAACGACTTGAAAATCACAAGTTAACATTAGGTAAAGTTATTAAAAATCCAATTGAAGGTCTTATTGAATATCATTCTCACCATTGACGACTGAGTTAATATAATTTAACATTTCATCAAGTTCATCAATAGTAAACCATTTATAATCATTATTTTTTCTCAACCAAGTCATCTGCCTTTTCGCATACTGACGAGTGTTAATTTTGATTTGCTCAATGGCATCATTAAGTGTTACCTTGCCGTCAAAATACTCAAAAAGTTCTTTGTAACCCACAGTGTTCAAGCTGTTTAAATGACGTTTAGGATACATTGACTTAGCTTCTTCAACAAGTCCTTCATTAACCATAATCTCAACTCTTTTGTTGATACGATTTATGAGTTCACTTCTTTCCCAAAGCAAAGCAACCTTAATTATTTTAAAATCACGTTGTTTGACGGTATTTTTTCTAAAAGAAGAATAGGTGAGACCTGTCTGATAGCAAACCTCAACAGCACGTTGCAAACGGCGAGGGTTATATTTATCAACGATATTATAATATTCTGGGTCAAGACGTTCAACCTCGTTTTGCAAAGCAATCAAACCGCCTTTTTTATATAACTCATCAACTTTATTTCTTACCTCTTCAGAAATATCAGGAATCGAGTCAAGACCTTTGCAAACAGCATCTATGAACAATCCAGAACCGCCAGTAAGAACTACAGCATCATGATTTACAAACAGTTGCTTTAATAAACCAAGAATATCCTGTTCATAATCAGCGACATCGTATTTATCTTCAACATTAAGATTATGAATCATATAATGCTGAACTTCAGCCTGTTCTTCAGGTGTAGGTGCTGCTGTGCCAATAGGCAACTCTTTATAAAACTGGCGGCTATCTGCAGAGATAATCTCTGTGCCGAGGGCTTTCGCGACTTTTATTGCAGTAGCTGTCTTTCCCGAGGCGGTAGGACCGGCTATCACAACAAGATATTTATCCTTCATCATTTATCAATTTTATTTGGAACAGGACCATTTGACTTCACTTCTATCGGCTCAGTAACTTCTTGTACAACAACGAGTCCAAGTTTCTCACCTTCCGCTTTCATAAACTCGTAAGCTTCCTTAAAATTATTTCCAATGATACCGTCTAACACTGCTTCACGGATTGCAGTCTTGATGACACCTACGTTTCTGCCTTCTGTAATTCCAAAAGTTGTCATGATAACTTCACCATTGACAGGTGGCTGCCAGTTTCTAAGGTGGTCTTTTTCTTCGAGTTCTTTAAGTTTCTTTCTAACCAACTGGAAATTACTATGATACTTAGCTTTTTTCTCTTCGTTCTTAGAAGTGATGTCAGCATCACAAAGTATCATCAAATCATCGATATCATCACCAGCATCAAAGAGCAAACGTCTTACTGCAGAGTCAGTTACCTCATCTTGAGCCAAAGCGATAGGGCGGAGGTGAAGCGAAATAAGCTTCTGTACATATTTCATCTTCTCATTAAGAGGAAGTTTCAATGCCGCAAAAATCTTAGGTGTCATTTTGGCACCTTTTATCTCATGACCATGGAAAGTCCAACCAATTTCATTGTCATATTTCTTTGTCAGAGGCTTTGCTATGTCATGCAAGACCGCAGCCCATCTCAACCATAAATCACCGCCAGCATCAGCAACATTATCAAGAACTTCCATGGTATGATAGAAGTTATCCTTATGAGCTCTTCCGTTTTGAACATCAACGCCTTTCAAGGCTGCTAGTTGTGGGAAAATTATCTTTAACAAACCAGAAGCATCGAGCAATTTGAAACCGATACTTGGTTTTGGCGAAAGTAAAATCTTGTTAAGTTCTTCATTAACACGCTCCATTGAGATAATCTTGATTCTCTCAGCATTTCTCTTTATGGAGTTAAATGACTCTGTCTCAATGGTAAAATGAAGCTGTGTCGCAAATCTTATTGCGCGCATCATTCTCAAAGGATCATCAGAATATGTAACATCTGGATCTAATGGAGTTCTTATTATCTTGTCTTCCAAATCTTTAACTCCGTTAAATGGATCCACTAGCTCGCCAAAAGTATCTTCATTAAGACTGATAGCCAAAGCATTGATGGTGAAGTCTCTTCTGTTTTGGTCGTCTTCCAATGTTCCGTCTTCAACCATTGGCTTTCTGCTGTTTGGCTCATACGACTCTCTTCTTGCACCGACGAACTCTATCTCCTTGTCTCTCATACGAATCATCGCTGTTCCGAAACGTCCGTAATATTTCACTTCTTTCTTTCCATCAATAAGAGAAGCTGTCTTTTTTGCCAACTCAATTCCACTTCCAACTGTCACAACATCAATGTCATTTGACGGACGCTTCAGCAAGATGTCACGCACATAACCACCTATGACGTATGATTCGTAGTTAAGTGAACGACTGGCTTCTGTAATAACTCTAAAAAAACGATTGTTTATATATTCTGATAAGTTTCTCATAGTGTTGCAAAGTTAATAATTTTTCCGCATAAAACAGAAAAGAAAAAGCGCACCGTTTGATGCGCTTTATATCATTGTCTTACAGATATTATTCAGTTAACACACGCTCTGCCGCTGGTATAATATTGACTACCATATCTTGTTTTTCGTCATCATAATCTATGATAATCTTTTCTCCAACATTGATTTTTGTCCTGATGATTTCTTCTGCCAAAACATCTTCAACGTACTTCTGAATAGCTCTCTTTAAAGGTCTAGCTCCATATTGTTCATCCCAGCCTTTTTCAGCGATGAAATCATGAGCTTTTTCAGTAAGTTCGAGCTGATATCCCATCTCATTGATTCGCATAAAGAGTTTCTTTAATTCAACATCAATAATCTTATGAATATCATTACGTTCTAATGAATTGAAAACAATAACATCATCGATACGATTCAAGAATTCTGGAGCGAAAGAACGCTTCAAAGCATTTTCTATAACGCTACGGCTATATTCATCTTTTGCGTCTTTCTTAGCCTGTGTTCCGAAGCCAACACCCTGTCCAAAATCCTTCAACTGACGTGAGCCTATATTCGAAGTCATGATGACAATAGTGTTTTTAAAGTCGACCTTACGACCTAAGCTATCTGTAAGCTGTCCGTCGTCAAGAACTTGCAACAAGAGATGGAACACATCAGGATGTGCTTTCTCTATCTCATCAAGCAAAACGATGGAGTAAGGCTTGCGACGAACTTTTTCAGTCAACTGACCACCTTCTTCGTAACCTACATAACCAGGAGGCGCTCCCACCAAACGAGAAACTGCAAATTTCTCCATGTATTCACTCATGTCGATGCGAATCAAAGTATCTTCTGAATCAAACAAATACTTAGCTAAAACCTTTGCAAGATATGTCTTTCCAACACCTGTAGGACCAAGGAATATAAAACTTCCGATTGGTTTGTTAGGATCTTTCAGACCAGCTCTATTACGACGTATTGCTTTGGCAATCTTCTTGATAGCCTCGTCTTGTCCGATGACTGTACCTTTCAACTCTTCATCCATCTGGAGAAGGCGGTCGCTTTCATTCTGAGCGATTCTTTGTACAGGCACGCCTGTCATCATCGCAACAACCTCCGCAACATTCTCTTTTGTAACGACTTCACGCTGAATCTTAGTCTTATTTTCCCAATCTTTCTTTTCTTTGTCGAGTTGGTCAAGGACGATTAATTCTTCGCTACGTTGCTGACCAGCATCTTCAAAACGCTGTTCTGCAATAGAAAGCTTCTTAGCTTCACGGATTTTTTCCAGTTTCTCTTCAAGTTCGACAATCTTACTTGGAACACTGATATTGCTTATATGAACTCTAGAGCCTGCTTCATCAAGAGCGTCAATAGCTTTATCAGGCAAGTGACGATCTGACATATAACGTTCTGTCAATTTAACGCAAGCTTCGATAGCATCATCATCGTATTTTACAAGATGATGATCTTCGTATTTACTTTTTATATTATTCAGAATCTCAACGGTTTCTTCTGGTGATGTTGGTTCAATCAATACCTTTTGGAAACGACGTTCAAGAGCACCGTCTTTTTCAATATACTGACGATACTCGTCCAATGTAGTCGCACCAATACATTGCAATTCACCACGTGCCAATGCTGGTTTCAACATATTGCTTGCATCGAGAGAGCCGTTTGCATTACCTGCACCAACGATAGTGTGAATCTCATCGATAAATAAAATTATCTCAGGATTCTTTTCTAATTCATTGAGAATAGCTTTGATACGTTCTTCAAACTGACCTCTATACTTTGTTCCTGCAACAACTGATGCGAGGTCAAGCATCACGATACGCTTGTTAAACAAAGCGCGAGATACCTTTCTTTGAACGATACGAAGTGCCAAGCCTTCAGCAATGGCTGACTTGCCCACACCAGGTTCGCCAATAAGAATAGGGTTGTTTTTCTTACGGCGGCTAAGTATCTGAGCTACACGTTCTAATTCTTTCTCACGACCAACGATAGGGTCGAGGCGGTTCTCTGCAGCGGCTTGAGTCAAGTCACGACCGAAATTGTCTAAGACAGGAGTCTTCGACTTTGTATTAGACGACTTATGTTGCGTTGGTTCTTTTGGTTTAATTTCTTCTAAATCATCATCATCTTCAAATAATGACGCTTGAGGTTCCTCTATGATATCATCCTTCTTCACAACGCTTTCGTTCATATTATTCTTTTTCACCTTACTTTTAAATATGTCATAATTAATACCCTCATATTCCAAGCGTTGGGACACTATATTATTGTCATCATGAAGAATAGCCAGCATAAGATGTTCTGGATCAATCATATCGCAATTGAATTCTTTAGCGACTATATAGGTAAACTTCAAAGCACGCTCGGTCTGCTTCGTAAGAGGGATGTTGTCAGAATTATTTTTTTCAATAATATTAGATTTTATCGAAGCTACAAGTTTTTGTTTAAAGGCTTCAATATCAAGTTTTAATTCGTCAAGAATATTAGTTACGTTATTGTCTTTTCCGTCAATGATTCCCAGGAAAACATGTTCCAATCCGATGTAAGAATTACCTAATCTTACAGCTTCTTCGTGACTGCGGAACATAATTTCGCGAGCTCTTGGAGAAAATTTAGCATCCATATACTATAGTTGTTTAAAATAAATCAAATTGTAAATTTTGTCAGATGACAAGAAATTTTGTGCAAATATAATAACAAAATCCACACCATTTTTCCATCTGTCAGTAAATAACATTTTGTTGTAAAAAAATCTAAAAAAATAATCGTGGCAGGACAAAAGCAAAGAAAAAAAATATTATTTTTGCTACTTAAAATTAAAAGAAAATATCTAAAAAATAAGAGATGGAAGAACAATTGGAAGAACAATTAGGTGGAGAAAAAATAATTCCTGTTAACATTGAGAATCACATGAAATCGTCATACATCGACTATTCGATGTCTGTTATCGTTGCACGTGCTCTTCCTGATGTTAGAGACGGATTGAAGCCTGTACATCGTCGTATTTTGTACGGCATGATGGATATGGGTTTGTTATCGAACCGCCCATATAAAAAGTCTGCTAAGGTTGTTGGTGAAGTTTTAGGTAAATATCACCCACATGGTGACAGTTCTGTATATGATGCCATGGTTCGTCTTGCACAGCCATGGAACATGCGTTATCCAATGGTCGACGGACAAGGTAACTACGGTTCCATCGACGGTGACAGCGCAGCTGCTATGCGTTATACAGAAACAAGATTGAAAAAGATAGCAGAAGAAATGTTAGTCGACATCGACAAAGACACTGTCGATTTCCAAAACAATTACGATGACTCAGAAAAAGAACCGGTAGTGCTCCCAGCATTGATTCCTAACCTTTTGGTCAATGGTGCTAGCGGTATCGCTGTAGGTATGGCAACAAATATGGCACCTCACAATTTAAGAGAGGTCATCGATGGTATCGTTGCATATATCGATAATAAAGACATTACCGTAAGCGAATTGATGCAATATATCAAAGCTCCTGATTTCCCAACAGGAGGCATCATCTATGGTTATGAAGGCGTTAAAGATGCTTTCGAAACAGGTCACGGCAGAATCATATTGCGCGCTGAAACCACAATAGAAACTCACGGAAACCACGAAAGAATCATCGCTACTTCAATTCCTTATCAGACAAATAAGGCTGAAATGATTAAGAAAACAGCCGAACTTATCAATGATAAGAAATTAGAAGGTATCGCTGACATCCGCGACGAATCGGACCGCAGCGGTATGCGCATCGTATATGAATTGAAGAAAGATGCTGTTTCAAGCGTAGTTCTTAACAAATTATTCCAAATGACCGGTTTACAAAGCTCTTATTCTGTTAATAACGTTGCTTTGGTAAAAGGTCGTCCTCAGACATTAAATCTCAAACAATTAATCCAATATTATGTTGAACATCGTCACGAGGTAGTGATACGTTGTACTCAACATGATTTGGCAGAAGCCAAGAAACGTGCTCATATATTAGAAGGTCTCGCTAGAGCTATCGACATCGTTGACGAAATCATCGCAACAATCAGAGCATGTAAAGGCGGTTCATCAGAAGCAAAACAAGCTTTGATGGAACAATTTGGCTTCGACGACCCACAAGCAGCTGCTATCGTAGCTTATCGTCTCGGTCAGTTGGCTGGTCTAGAAATCAAGAAGATTTTGGACGAATTGGAACAATTACATGGTCTTATCAAACATTTACAAGATATCCTCGACAATGAAGGCATGCAGTTCGACATCATCAAGACCGAACTCATAGCTGTTAAAGAAAAATATGGTGATGAAAGAAAGACCATCATCGAACATTCAGCTGATGATATCAGAATTGAAGACTTGATTTCAGACGATCCTGTTGTTGTTACAATCTCTCACCTCAATTATATCAAACGTACAAACCTCAGCGAATACAGAAGACAAAGTAGGGGAGGCAAGGGCTCTAAAGGTTCTGATGCCCGCGATGAAGACTTCATAGAACATCTCTTTGTGGCTACAAACCACAACTATATGCTCTTCTTCACTGAAAAAGGCAAGTGTTTCTGGCTTAGAGTATTCTCAATACCAGAAGGAACTAAGACAAGTAAGGGCCGTGCAATTCAAAATCTTATCAACCTCGAACCTGGTGATAAAGTCAAGGCATTCATCAATGTTCCAACATTGAGCGACGAAGACTTCATTAATAATAACTATGTCATCATGGCAACTAAGAAAGGTATTATTAAGAAGACAACTCTTGAAGCTTATTCACGTCCACGTCAAAACGGTATCATTGCGTTGACAGTCAGAGAAGGTGACGAATTGCTTTCAGTATGTCTCACCAACGGACAACAAGAAATGTTGATGGCATTGCGTTCAGGTCGTGCTATCAGATTCAACGAAAGCAACGTAAGACCAATGGGTAGAGGTGCTTCCGGTGTTCGTGGCGTCACATTAGCTGACGAAGCAACTGACGAAGTTGTAGGCTTGATCTGCGTCGATCCAAACGGAACATCAGATATCTTGGTTGTCTCTGAAAAAGGTTACGGCAAACGTTCTGAATTAGATGAATATCGTGTAACAAACAGAGGCGGTAAAGGTGTCAAGACTCTCAATATCACAGATAAGACAGGTGACTTAATTGCTATTAAAGATGTTGTAGATGGTGACGACTTGATGATTATCAACAAATCAGGCATCTTAATCCGTATAGCAGTCGACACATTGAGAGTTATGGGCCGCGCAACACAAGGTGTCCGCTTGATTAACTTACGCAATAATGATGAAATCGCTGCTGTTACAAAAGTCAGCGCTGACATCATTGAAACAGAAGAAGAATTGTTAGAAGATGAAACTCTGAACAATGAAGAATTGACAAACGAGACCGCATCAACTGATGAAACAATCACTTCAGATAATACTATTGAAAACACAGATAATCAATAAAATAAATAACATTAAAAAATAGATAAAAATGAAAAAATTGACATTTTTAGTAGTTATGTTAGCATTCTTAGCTAACGTTTCTATGGCACAAAACAAAGAACGCGTCAACGCATTCAATTACAACAAAAATGCTCAAGGTTATATCACAACCGCTGAACAATTGAACAAACAAAACAGAGCAGAAAAAGCTGCAAAACAAATGGGTTTTGCTAAGATAGAACTTCAAAAAGCTAAAACATCTATCGACTTAGCTGCTGAACATGAAGAAACAAAGAATGAAGCAAGAACATGGCATTACTATGGTATCGTTTACTATAAAATAGCAGCATACCCAGAATTCCATGACTTAGACCCAGAAGCATTAGACAAAAGCTTTGAAGCATTCGCAAAAATTCCAGCATTAGATCCAGAGTACGCAAACGACAGACAAAATATGTTCGATATTTATCAACATATTCAATCAATTACATCAAATTATTTCAACAAAGGTGCTGTCGCTTATGAAAACGGAGAATATGCAGAAGCTATCAAATGTTATTTAGCAGCTTATAACTCAATGTTAGTAATTGGTCAACAAGACAACGAAGCATTGCTTATCGCAGCACAGATTGCACTTTACAATGCAAAAGAATATGAAAAGACAATTGAAATCTGCAACCAATTATTAGCAGCACAACATGAATCACCAAAAGTTTACCAATATTTAGCTGTTGCTTACAGCCAAATGGGTAATGACGAAGAAATGCTCAAATATATCAATGAAGGTAGAGCAAAATTCCCAGAAGATGATAATCTTGTCAACGAACAAATCAATGCTTACTTAAAACTTAAGAGAGAAGCTGAAATCATCGACCAAATCAAAGAGATGGCAAACAAAAACAGTGAAAACTCAGTTTATTGCTTAATCATTGGTACAATCTACAGTAATCAAGAGTCAGAATTATATAATGTAGATTCTGCATTGGTATATTACAACAGAGCTATTGAAGTTAATCCAACAGATGAAAATGCATACATCAACGTTGGTAGTATGTACATCGACAAGTCAGCTGCTTTAATCAACAAAGCAAATGAATTACCACTTGATAAATTCAAAGAATATGATGAGTTAATTGCTGAAGCTAGAGTATTCGATGAAAAAGCTTTGCCATACGTAGAAAAAGCTTACGAATTAGTTCCTGGCGACGATGCTATTAAACAAGCTTTAAGAACATTATATGTTCGTTTGAAAATGATGGACAAAGCTAGAGCATTAGAATCAGCTGAATAATCAGAATAT